>JANNTN010000868.1:0-2829 GCA_031394445.1 Anatilimnocola sp. | reverse complement strand
TCTTCGGCTCGCCGCGGCTTCGAGAGGCTTTTGGGTCGGAATCCGTCTTGTCAGCCGCTACAATCAAAGAGCTTGTGTACCTGGACGAAGCCGCTTGGTGGCGGCGCGTTGGTCCTTACTTGCTTTATTCGTGAGAGATTCGAGCATGTACCGCCTCGCTTATCTGCTGCTCGTACTTCCCGTCGCCGCCCTCGCCCAGTCGCCGCCTGTGGCGAACACGATATCGCTTGACGGCCACAACTTCACGCTGCCCGCCGGCTTCACCATCGAGCGCGCCGCCGGGCCGTCGCTTGTTCGCCTGCCGATTTCCGGCGATTTCGATGAGCAAGGTCGCCTCTACATCGCCGAAGCCGGTGGCGCGATCACCAAGCCCGAAGTGCAGGAGCAGAAAAAGGCACATCGCATTGTGCGGCTGTCCGATACCGATGGAGACGGCCGCTACGACAAATCGACCGTTTTCGTCGATGCGATAGCCTTTCCAGAGGGTGCAATGTGGCGGAAGGGCTCGCTCTACGTCACCGCTCCGCCGCAAATCTGGAAATTCACAGACACCAACGACGACGGCACGGCCGACAAGCAGGAGATTTGGTTCGACGCCCAAACGCTCACCGGCTGTGCCAACGATTTGCACGGTCCGTTTCAGGGCCCCGATGGCTGGATCTATTGGAACAAAGGGGCCTTCGCGAAACAGACCTACACATTGCCGGGCGGACGCAAATTCGAAACGCGTGCGTCCCACATCTTTCGCGCCCGTCCCGACGCCACTGGCATTGAGCCAGTGATGACTGGCGGCATGGACAACCCGGTCGATACGGTTTTCACGCCGGGTGGCGAGCGGATTTTTTCGACGACGTTTTTCCAGCGGCCCGCGGCCGGTCTCCGCGATGGTCTGGTTCATGCGGTATATGGCGGCATCTATGGCAAGGACCAGGACGCCGTCTATGAGCCGCAGCACAAATGGACTTCGCCAGAGCTAATGCCGGTGCTGGTCCATCAAGGGCCGTCCGCTCCGTGCGGATTGTGGAGATACGAATCCGATCAGTTCGGTTCCGACTATCGGGACAACGTATTTTCCTGCCAGTTCAATATGCGGAAGGTCAGCCGCCATGTGCTAAAACCCTTCGGAGCGACGTTCACGACCGAGGATCACGATTTCGTCGTCTCTGACAATACCGACTTCCATCCGACCGACGTGTTTGAAGACGCCGACGGCAGCCTGCTCATCTTCAATACCGGCGGCTGGTACAAGCTCTGCTGCCCTAGTTCGCAATTAGTGAAAGACGACGTGCTCGGCGGCGTCTATCGCGTTCGGAAGACCGGCTCGCATAAAGTTAGCGATCCGCGTGGCTCAATGGTGGCCTGGAAAACTTCGTCAACGGCAAATATGGCCTTGCTCTTGGCCGACTCACGGGCGAGTTGGCGAAATCGAGCGATCCAAGAGCTGGCCGATCGTGGCACGAAAGCCCTGCCGGAAATTAAAACGATTCTGACTAACCCCAAATCCACCCCCGCGGCCGCCATCGCGGCGATTTCCGCCGCCTGCCGCATCGAAGGCGACGAAGCCAGGCAGGCAATTCACCCAGCGCTGAAACATGACGACGAAACGGTCCGCCAAGCCGCGATTCATGCCGCCAGCGTGTGGCGCGACCAAAAAACTGCCCCCGCGCTGATTGCGTTGCTGGAATCGAACTCGCGTCACAATCGCCGCGCCGCGGCCGAAGCCCTGGGACGCATCGGCGATTCCACTGTCACTCCGGCTTTGCTCGCTGCGTTTTCTGATGGCGTCAACGATCGCGCCCTCGATCATTCGCTGACGTATGCTCTCATTGAAATCGGTGAAAACGACTCGCTTCGTAAGGCTGCGGGATCTGACGATCTGAAAATCCGCCGCGGGGCTTTGATCGCCCTCGACCAAATCGGCGTTCCACTCGACGCCAAGCTTGTCATCGACCGGCTCGATGATTCCGACAGCGCGACCCGCGATGCCGCCCGCTGGATCGCCTCGCACCATCCAGAATGGGACAGCGAGCTGGCGACTTACTTTCGCCGCAAGCTCCAGTCGCCGATGGCCGAATCGGACAGCACGCAGTTGATTGAGCTGCTTGCCAAACTCTCCAAGAGTTCCGCCATTCAAGAACTTCTCGCTCAAACCACGAGCCACGCCTCGGCTTCTCCCGCCGCCGCCCGGATTGCCCTCGCCGCGATGGCCGCTTCGGAGCACAAGGAATTACCGGCGGCGTGGGCCGCTACGCTCACCGATTTGCTCTCCACCGAATCGGCCAGCACGCTGACGCCAGATATCTTGGCCACACTACGGGCTGTGCCACCAGCCAAGGCACAGGCGGAGAAGCTTGCCGCTGCACTCCAGAAAGTCGGTGACTCAGCGGCCCCGGCCGACGTCCGCCTGGCGGCCCTGGCCATCATTCCAGGCGGCGCGAAAAACCTCTCCGAAAATCAATGTGAACTGTTGCTCAAATCCATCGACCGCGAGCAACCCGCCACCTCGCGCGGCACGGCTGCCGACGTTCTCTCAAAAGCCAAACTATCCCCAGCCCACCTCGCAGCGCTTGCCAGTCGCCTACCGAATGCGAACCCGCTGGAGCTGGATCGTTTGCTGGGTGCCTTTGCTCAATCGACTGACCGCAAAGTCGGTCTCGCCGTCCTCTCGGCGCTGGCTGCGCCGGAGCTGCGGGCAGCACTCACCGTCGATCCCATTCGCCAGCGTTTGGCGAAGTACGATGCCACCGTCCAAGCGGAGGCCCAAAAGCTCTACGCCCAAATCGACGCCGATCATGCCCATCAATCGCAACGTCTCGAGGAAGCGCTCTC
>JANNTN010000847.1:0-2811 GCA_031394445.1 Anatilimnocola sp. | reverse complement strand
GGATTCACGACGAATCCATTGGGTGAGTCGGTCACGGCCGCCCAGGCACTGATGTATCAGGTCGCCTACCAGCGAGCGCTGGCGGAGCAGCAAGAGCCGGAGTGGCCGCTTGCGGAATCGTGGAATTGAATACACGAAAATGCCCGCTGGGAGAGCCAGCGGGCATATCACGCGGTGAATAAACTCAGCTGGAATTAGCAGCAGCAGACGGGCATGTCGTTCGGAAAAGACTTTCGCCGCGTGCGTGACGGTCACGCGACCGGGCGGGACCATCTCCAACACCGGCTACCACGGCGATGGCGATCGTGTGCCGATCCCGCGGCAGGCCTGGGGCGTGGGCATGAGCGACAAGATCATCCGGACGGCGCTATGCCCCGGCGGGTCGGAGCGGATGAGCCGCCTGATGCGCCTGATCGAGACGGGGCGTGTCGATCCTCTCGCTCTGACGTCGCACCGATTCCCATTCAAGGACATTGAAAAGGGGTTCAGGATGATGCAGACCAAAGAGGACGGGATGATCAAGCCGTTGATCTCGCTTGACTTGCCCTTAAACAATTGAGGAATCGATGTGTTGAAATGTCTCTCCGAACTAATGCTTGTCCTTGGAGCCATCGACTTGGTAAAGGCAGCGTCGATCTACTTTGCTGTTGCGTTCGGTACCGGGTTCGTTCTCGGCACCATTCGCGTGCTTTTGATTGTGCCACTCATCGGCGTTCGGGGCGCCGAGTTGAGTGAGTCGCCACTGATGTTATTCGCCACTATTGTTGGCGCCCGATGGGTGAATCGACGGTTTTGCAGTGGATTTGGGGGGCTGAAGTTACTTGGCGTCGGATTGATCGCGGTCACTCTAATTTTAGCCGCAGATATAATCGTCGGCGTTGGTCTGCGCGGAATGTCACTGGCGCAAGTGTTTACTGAGCGGGACGCCGTATCCGGGCCCATTTATTACGGTTTGCTCGGTTTCTTTGCCTTGATGCCCTGGTTCTTCGGCAAGAAACACACGAGGACTCTTCACGATGCAACCTAACAATGCACAGCAGCTTTTGCTGTCGGAGGATGCCCACATAATTCTGTTTGAACGGATTTCGGACCGGTGACGGGGGCAGGCCCGCCGCCAGCGACTGCATCTTCAGGCAAGTAGCCGTTTCGCCGTGACGCACCGCGTCGGTTGCGTTCGGCCCGGCCAACCAGAATCTCGGCACCAGCTCAGCCGCGCGGATCTGGTGCTCCCGCCGTTCCGGAGGACGTGGGTCCGTCTGCCGTTGCCGTGTCGAAACTTATTGGATTGACATATCGCTATGTTCCGATATAATTGATTAAAGAGTGGCCAACCATGGGAGGCAAAAGATGGCTGCCAAAGCGAAATCCGTCAGTCGGCCCCAGCTCACGCCACTGGATGCCCTGGTGCAAGCAGCGGAATGCCTCAAAACGCTGGCCCATCCGCATCGGCTTCGCATGGTGCAAATGCTTCTTCAGGGCCGGTACACGGTTGGGGAACTCGCCGAGGCGTGCGGCATCCCCAGCCACATGGCCTCCGAACACCTGCGTCTCATGCAGCGGAGCGGCTTTTTGACCAGCGAGAAAGAGGGACGGAAGGCGTACTACAAGATCATTGAACTGCATCTGGCGAGCATCATGGCCTGCGTCGAGGCCCGGTTTGGGGTCGGCAAGGCATAGGGAGGCAAAACGATGGAAAATCAACAAGTGAATACCGCAATCAAAGGAGGCAGAATGATGGAAATCCTTATTCCTTTGGGCGTTCTAGTGGCCTGGATCATCCTTCAAGCGTGGGTACTGCCTCGTTTTGGAGTGAAGACCTGACTGAGCGGAGCTTGCGGGCCGAGTTCGGCCCCGACCCCGCTGGAAAGGGTCACTTCACGCCAAACGGAGGCCAACAATCGACACACACATGAAGAAACTTAATACGAAAGGAGAACTGAGATGACTTTTCTGACCCAAAAAAGTTGGTCGCCCTATGTCGTGGGCGCTCTGATCGGCATGTTGTCGTGGTTTACGTTTGGGGTTGCCCAGAAAGCCATTGGGATTTCCACAAACTTCTCGCAGGCGGTGAAGATCACCGAGGAAGCGGTCGTCCCGCAACATGCCGCGGACAACCTCTATTTCAAGGACTTCAAGATATCGAGCAAGATTGGCTGGGAGGCCGCCTTGCTCGTCGGAGTCCTTCTCGGCGCGTTCGTGAGCGCCCGCCTGAGCGGTGCGGAAGTCCCGCAAATGGCGCCCCCACTATGGAGGGAACGCTTCGGCCCCTCAACCCTCAAGGCCGGCGCCGCGGCGTTTGCCGGGGGTGTTCTGCTGCTTCTCGGTGCACGCTGGGCAGGCGGTTGCACGAGCGGACATGGCATTAGCGGTTCGTTGCAACTTGCTGTTTCAAGCTGGGCATTTTTCGCGTCGTTCTTCATCACCGGTATCGCGACCGCCTTCTTGCTTTACGGAAAGGGGAAAAACCATGTTTGATTCGATTTCCATCATCGGGCTTGGCTTGCTCACCGGCTTTGTCTTTGGGTTCCTGCTTCAGAAGGGACGCGTCGCCAGGTACGAAACCATCGTCAATCAGTTCCTCCTACGCGACTGGACCGTTGTTAAGACGATGCTGACCGCAGTGGTCGTCGGCGGGATCGGTGTGTACGCCCTCTACGACATGGGCCAAACGACACTCTCGATCAAGCCGGCCATTCTCGTAGCCAATGTCGGCGGCGGACTGATTTTCGGCGTTGGCATGGCACTGCTGGGACTTTGCCCAGGGACAGCCATCGCTGCGCTTGGGGAAGGTGATCGCCGCGCGGCCGGTCG
>JANNTN010000839.1:0-5085 GCA_031394445.1 Anatilimnocola sp. | reverse complement strand
CCACGCTCCACGCGATTGCCCGCGGCGAAGCGACCGAGCACGGTGACTTCGTGCAGGGGGTCTATGAATCGAAGATCCGCCGCAACGCCGATCGCATTCAAGTGCAGCTCACGCGCCTGGGCCATGTCGCCGGCCGCGATGTTCGCGTGACCAAGGGCATCACCGCAGTCGCGGGCAGCACCACGCTCGAAATCGCGTATTTGCTCGAAAATCTGCCCAGCGATCTGGCCATTCACTTCGCGATCGAACTCAACTTTGCCGGCTTGCCCTCGGGCGCTGATGACCGGTACTTCCATGATGGAAGTGGCAACCGCTTGGGTCAACTCGGCCGGCAGCTTGACCTGAACGACACGCAGGCTCTCAGTCTCACCGATGAATGGCTCGGTATCGATGTTGGCTTGGCGTTCAATCGTCCTTCGGGAATTTGGACCTTCCCAGTCGAAACCGTCAGCCAATCCGAAGGTGGTTTCGAGCTCGTCCACCAATCCGTCGCCGTGCAGCCCCATTGGCTCGTGAAGCCCGATTCAGCGGGTCGCTGGTCCGTCACGATCCAGCTCACGCCCAGCACCAGCCTGGCGGAAGAACGCCAAAACGCCAATCGACAACTCGTCGCGAGTGTGTAGGACGGACAAGGTGCAGGGTGGGACAAGATCGCGTAGCGAGCGCCGACCTACCACTGCTCACGAATGCCCCGCCGGCACTTCTTCGTGCCGCGTGACGGTAAACCCCATTTCCTCGATCATCCTATAATCGGCTTCCGGGGCTTGCCCCTTCGTCGTCAGATAATCGCCGATGAATACCGAGTTGGCCGCGTAGAGACCGAGCGCTTGCAAGCTTCCAAGATGCAGTTCGCGGCCGCCGGCGATACGCAGCTCGCTTTGGGGATTGACGAACCGAAACATGGCTAGCGCTTTCAAGCAATAGCGCGGCGTCAATTTTTGCGAGCGGGCCAGTTGCGTGCCTTCGATGTCGATCAGAAAGTTGAGCGGGATCGATTCGACATTCAGTTCGCGTAGCGACAATGCCATTTGCACCACGTCTTCATCGCGCTCTCCCATGCCGATGATTCCGCCGCTGCACAGCGCGAGGCCGGCCGCGCGAACGGCGGAGAGCGTATCGACGCGATCTTGATAAGTGTGCGTCGAGCAAATTTGTTCGTAATGCTCGCGGCTGGTGTTCAGGTTGTGATTCACCTTGTCCACGCCACAAGCGGCCAGCCGCTGGGCCTGATCGGCCGTTAAAAGGCCGAGGCACGCACAGACTTCCAAGTCGTGCCGGGCCTTGATTTCGGGAACAATCTTCTCGACGGCTTGAATTTCCCGCTCGCTCGGCCCGCGGGCCGAAATGACGATGCAATACGTTTTGCTGCCCCGTTCGGCGGCTAGGCGTGCCCCGTCGAGCAGCTTATCGCGGCTCAGCAGGTTGTACTTCGGAATTTCAGCAGTCGAATCCTTCGATTGCGAGCAATAGTGGCAGTCCTCCGGGCAGAGGCCACTCTTGGCATTCATCAAAAAGTAGAGTTGGACAGTCTTGCCGAACCACCGCCGGCGAATTTTGAACGCGGCAGCCATGATTTCGAGCAATTCATCGTCGTCCGCCCTTAAAATCGCGAGGCCTTCGTCGGCCGTCAGCGAATAGCCGTCCAAAACCCGGTCGGCCAGCGACGACCAGTTGAGCGTGGGAATTGCAGCCGGCGTTTCGTCAATCGTCGCAACCATCATGCGCGTTCACCTTGGCAGGACGGAACTAATCAATCAATATGAACCTGTTGCTTGGTGGCCCGATTCTAACTTTCAACCCGTCTCCATGTTAGGCCAGCACTACGTCCGAATTGGCGTGCTTGGTAGCGTCGGCCGCTTTATTGCGACCGGCCGCGAGCGATACCCGCGCGGTGCACAGGTAATTTGCCGCACGCCGCGCGGGCTGGAAATCGGCGAAATCCTTTCGAGTACCGAGCCGGATAAAATGCAGCCGGCGGATGGCGATCTGCTCCGCCGTGTCACCGTCGAGGATCACCTGCTGATCGCCCGCCTCGAAAAAAACCGCCTGGAGGCATACCACGCCTGTTCCGCCCGCCTGGCCGAGCGAGGCAGCCCAACCATGTTGCTCGATGTTGAGCACCTGTTCGACGGCCGCTCGCTCTATTTCTATTTTTTGGGCGAGACCACGCCCGAACTCGACGCGTTGACGGCCGAGCTGGCCGAAGTCTATGAGGCCAAGGCACAACTCGCCAAGTTCGCCGAAACACTCACCGCCGGCTGCGGACCAAACTGTGGCACCGAAGAAGGCGGCGGCTGCGGAACCGGCGGCTGCAGCACCTGCTCGGTCCTTAATGCTTGCGGGGCCAAGCACGCTTAGCTGGACAGCGCCACGTTGGAACTTGGGGAATCTGGGGTTTAGCTAGCAAGTCCATCACAAAACGACTTACGGCGACTCCAATTTACCCAGTGTTAAACATGGCGCTGTCCAGTTAGGCGTGTTCGCGATAGACCTTTGCCGCGGCGACATAGTGCTCGGCGGCGCGGCGAATTCGCTCGACGTCGCGTTCAGTCGTCTGGCGTTTGACCTTTGCCGGCTGCCCCATCACCACGCTGCCTGGCGGCACGACGGTGCCCTCGGTAACCACGCTGCCGACGGCTACGACGCTGCCGCGACCAATTTTTGCGCCGTTCATGACCACAGCCCGCATGCCGATGAGGCAATCGTCCTCGACGGTCGCGCCATGCACGATGGCAGCGTGGCCGAGCGTGACGCGATCGCCGATTGTGCAGGGAAAATCGGCGTCGGCGTGCAGGATGCAGCCGTCTTGGACGTTCGTGTCGGAACCGATGCGTACCGCGGCAGTATCGCCGCGAACGACCGCGCCGAACCAAATGCTCGAACGCTCACCGATTGTTACGTCCCCCAAGACCACCGCGCCTGGGGCAATGTAGGCCGAAGCCGCGATTAGCTCCGGCCGACGGACGACGTTTTGTGGGTCAACCATTGTCCGCGCCGCGTGGCCGCGGCGGTTAGCGGTACAGCGCCCTACTGCAACTACTTCGCAGCCGCGAAACGCTTGGCGACTTCCGCCCAATTCACCACGTTCCAGAAAGCCGTGATGTAGTCGGGGCGGCGGTTCTGATAGTTGAGGTAATAGGCGTGTTCCCACACGTCGAGGCCGAGGAGCGGTGTGCCGCCGATGCCAGCCGTGGCCTTGCCCATGAGCGGGCTGTCTTGATTGGCTGTTGAGCCGATGGCCAGCTTGCCCCCCTCGACGACAAGCCAGGCCCAGCCGCTGCCAAACCGCGTCGCGCCAGCCTTGGCGAACTCTTCCTTGAACTTTTCGAAGCTGGTGAACGTGCTATTGATGGCCTGAGCCAGATCGCCGGTCGGCGAGCCGTCCGCGCCGGGGCCCATGATCGTCCAAAACAGCGAGTGGTTGGCGTGGCCGCCGCCGTTGTTCCGCACAGCGCCGCGCTTGTCGTCCGGCACCTTGCTCAAATCGGCGATCAGTTGCTCGACAGGCAGATTTTCCAGCCCCGTGCCGGCCAGTGCCGTGTTCACGTTGTTGATGTAAGCCTGGTGATGCTTGGTGTGATGGATTTCCATCGTCCGCGCGTCGATGTGGGGCTCGAGAGCGTTGTAGGCATAGGGCAGCGGCGGAAGTGTATAGGCCATGTATGAATCTCCTGCTCAATGAGTGCGCGTGATATCGGCTCGCTTCGCGCGAGGATACCGCATGACGGCCAAAGGCGGTAGTGGCCCACGGCAGCCCTCGCGACGCTCCGCCGCTTACAGAGCGTGCCGCGGAGAGTAAAATTCGATAGTGCTGCTTGTTGATGGTGGCTTTTTCATCGTTTAATCAGTACGCAAATTGTGCGATTTGCCCTCGTAGCTCAGTTGGATAGAGCAAAGGATTTCTAACACAGCTACAAAAACGCGTTTTGCTAGTGATTTTCCACGCAAAACCGCATTTTTACCCCAGATGGGCAAACCCGGAAAATGCTGGGAATATGTGTCGTAATCGGACGGTGCGGGCGTCAGCGACGCCCGGTGTAGGGAAAAAGATTCTGGCTCCGTATGCCCGATGACTTCAGACTTATGGACCCGGCATTGGTCAAGCTCCTACTGGAGCGCGTACCACAGTTCTTGCCAGCCGCTTGAAACGGCGCGGTTGTCTAACTACTCGCTCGACGGAACCTCTCCTTTGCGAACTCCATGCGGTCGATTGCGGTGCCCGGCAAATCCTCGTGCCGATCCGCATCCACAACGCAGCCAACAACAGGTGAAAAGATCCATTGCGAATCGGACGCCAGCGGCAAGACCTGGAGCAAGCTGAAATCGATCGGCGCGTGGGGACAGCCTTCACACTTGCTCAGGCTTCGCGATGAGCGGCCGGTGATGATGTATGGCCATCGCCGAGCTTGGCAATCAGGCTCGCTTCAGCACCGATCAGGGCCGAATGATCGGACCCGCGCGTGATTTTCGGTGACGGGCTAATGAGCTAATGGCGATCTAGGCTAACTATCGACGTTTCAGCCGGGGGACGCCTCGCTCCTGGCTGTGTGGTTCAAGGCGATGACGGGCGCAACCAATGCCGTGCTGAGGCACGTCGAAAAACCTGGCTACGTTCCGGGCTAGCCAGGGTGGATCAGCTCAACTCGCCGATTTTAAAAGGCGGCATTCCAGCGGTCTAGCAGCAAACTGCCTGCGAATCGGCCGATTGATACCTTGGATTGAACAGTCGGCCAATGATGGAGGCAAGAATGCATGATGGCATTGTCCTGATTAGGCTGATATTCGGACAATCGAAAACTGGCTGAACTTCGCCCGCACGCCGATGAGTCGTCTGCACGTTATCATTGCACCAGCCTCGCGGACTCCCCCTTTCATTCTGCGGGGCTTTTTCGTTTTCTGCTGTCCGCGTTCGCTCGCTTCCGCCATCCGCTTGCCGGCGGCGTCCCTAGCAGCCGCGCCAAAGCATATCGGCGGACATGCAAAGCCGTTTGGGGATCGCAGCGATCAGGCCCATTGATGGCATTCTGCCGCACAAACCCCTCCATCGGCCCTTGGGCTGGCCGCATGAACATCATGCTGGGGAAC
>JANNTN010000837.1:0-4619 GCA_031394445.1 Anatilimnocola sp. | reverse complement strand
AGCGGATGGAGTTTCTCGGCGACGCCATCCTGGGGGCGATCGTCTGCGAGATCCTCTACCTCCGCTACCCGCAGTACCTCGAAGGCGAGCTGACCCGGATCAAATCGAGCGTGGTGAGCCGGCACACCTGCGCGAAGCTGTCGGGCGAGCTCGGGCTCGAAGAGTTCCTGATCGTCGGCAAAGGGATCTCCGCCAACCGCAGTGTGCCGCCGTCGCTAATGGCCGATGTCTTCGAGTCGCTCGTGGCCGGGATTTATCTCGATGGCGGGCACCAGGCGGTGCGGACCTTCATCGAGACCTACGTCGTGCCGGAAATCGATACGCTCGTCGGCGCGGCCTCGGATGCAAACTTCAAGTCGCTGCTCCAGCAGCTTTCGCAGCGGGAATATGGCACGACTCCCGTTTATCAGCTCCTTGACGAGCGCGGGCCGGACCACAGCAAGCACTTTAAGATCTCGGCCCAGGTCGCCGGCACCCGCTACCAACCCGCGTGGGGCCGCAACAAGAAGGAAGCCGAGCAGCGTTCCGCCTGCAACGCCCTCTCCGAGCTCAAAGGCGAAGCCGCCCCCTTCCCCTCAGACTGAACTGACCCATTCCACATTCTGGCTCCCCTCGCCTCCGGCCGGGTGGCTGTGGTTTCGCCGCAGCGCAACGATCGATTCAAGACCTACCTGACCGGCCCACACGCCACTCAATCGGCGATACCACGGCTGAATCGCCAACTGCTGCAATGTTGCCAAGCCCGAGACGCAAATCGTCCGGCGCATCAGCCGTGTTATGCTGCGCAAAACACAGCCACACAGTCGCAAGGTTCCGCCGTTTTGCATTTGTTGACTTCGCGCCCCAGACGCCACTAGCGGCTTTGGGCACTTGGCGCTCACTTGTGGAGAAAGTGTGGTGAGTCTGTTTTCGTAAGTGGCCTGTTGCCAAAGACTTGTGTAAATCGTCTCGTTGGCGAAACGCTCACCTTGAGCAGTTAGTGAGCGGTTGGGGAGAGGCAGGTGAGCGGTTTGTGAGTAGTTAGGTGAGGTGTTGGTGAGGCCTGTGACTGCGTGGTTGTGGCGAGGTGGGATCTGGAAGAAGCACGCAGTTATGTCCCGCGAAGAAGTGCTGGTGGTGAATTGCCAAAGAGCGTTGCGCTGCAGGTAGCTTGCGCCCCTGCGCGAGCAGGTGGGCAGATTGTACACGAGGGTTTTGGAAAAACTGGACCATAGTGAACAAAATTATTGTTCAGCGTTGGCGCAAGGGTTTGCGGCTGGAAGGGTTGCGACTATTTCGGGAAAAACGGTTTTATTTTGGGCTTTGTGTAGGGGCGAGGTGGAGATTGGTGGAGGAAAGGATCGAGGCAGGCGACCAAGTGGCTGTGGTTTCGCCGCAGCCAAACGATCGATTCACAAGCTACCTGACCAGCCTGCACGCCACTCACCCGGCGATACCACGGCTGAATCATCAACGTCTTCAACGTCGCCAAGCCCGAGACGCAAATCGTCCGGCACATCAGCCATGTTATGCTGCGCAAAACACAGCCACCCTGCCGCGGAGCGGCAACTGCCGGTAGCCGCGGGTTTTAACCCGCGGTACGCAATGCGCAAAAAGAAGGATTGGAAGCCGCGTTAGAGGCGACAGGCATAGCCCTCGGGACCGAGACGTTTCGATCGCCAACCCCTGCCGGTTGCAGCCCTCCAAGAAGACAATCGCTTTTTCAGCCGCTGCTAAGCACGACCTCAACCAGCCAATCGGCACTGCTGGACGAGCCAGCACTGGCACGCGGTGGGTTGACAGTCGAAGTCGGGGCCCGCGGCTGGTATCTTGTGAAGTCTTGCCACTGTTCACCGAGCTCTTCAAGGATGTCACACGGATGGCCAAAATAACTTCGACGCAAGGCAAGGGATTGCCTTTGGCTAAACCCAGCTATTCGTCGAAAGTGCTGGAAACTCTTTCCAAGAAGCCGTCTAGAGCGTTTAGCTTCAACATCGACCCGGGGATGAGTAAAAATGCTGCAGCGTGCCTGACAGCGGTGCTATGTCGGCGTCTTGCCAGTTCCGGTGATGAGCCGCAAGTCAAGTTGCGCACCACTTACGAATGGGCGAGTGGTGTCGTGAACTTCAGGAACGCGATCCGTGACCCCCAAGACTTTTGGACGAATATCACGCTCGACCACGCAGCCGAGAACCACAAAACACATACTGGCAGGGATTTCGTTTATTTGATGTCAGCGTGGAGCCCAGGCGACACGGGAATTCATGTGTGGGCCATTCCGGAACCGGTCATATTCGATGCGATGTCACGTTTGCCCGAGGAGCAGCGCGCTAATAAAAAGACCATCAAAATTCGTCCAGACGCGAACGTTGTCCAGAACGATCCGCATCCGGCAGATCTTTCGGCTTACTATCGCAGGATCGAACTCATCGAGTCCGAACTGCAACGGCTGCGGGAGGCGAACGAAGCGGACCTTCGCATGCGTGGAAAACGAGGGGATGATGCTAACGAAGAAGAGTAAACGCCAGGCGACGAACCGCAGGAGCCTGATCAAAACGACAACAGCACGAGCACAGTCGAAGTGCCCTACACAATTGTTGAAGCGCTTGCTGGCCTATTCATTCCGCGCGACGATTTTGTGTCGCTCCTAGCCGCTTGGCGACGTAAGAAGAACGCCATCCTCCAAGGTCCGCCGGGCGTGGGCAAGACGTTTGTCGCCAAGCGACTGGCATATACATTGATGGGCTTCAAAGACCCTGCGCGTGTGGAAATGGTGCAGTTCCACCAGTCATACGCCTACGAGGACTTCGTTCAGGGTTGGCGGCCGAAAGAAGAAGGCGGCTTCTACCTGAAGAACGGTGTCTTCTACGAGTTCTGCCGCCGCGCCGCGGAGGATCCCGATCACCACCCGCACGTATTCATCATCGACGAGATCAACCGTGGCAACCTCAGCCGCATTCTGGGTGAGCTAATGCTCCTCATTGAACCTGACCACCGAGGCAATCAGTTTGCGATTCCCTTGGCCTACTCGAAGGACGCGGCGGATCGGTTTTGCGTCCCTGAGAATGTTTACCTGCTAGGAATGATGAACACGGCTGACCGATCGCTGGCCATGGTTGATTACGCACTTCGGCGGCGATTTTGTTTTGCCCAGTTGCGGCCAGCGTTCGCCACCGTGGAGTTTCGGCAGTTCCTCCTTGCTCGCGGTATCGATGTGAACCTGCTCGAGAAGGTGGTGAATCGAATGATGGTCCTCAATGAGCATATCTCGCTGGACAAGAATCTGGGTAAAGGCTTTGAGATCGGCCACAGCTTCTTTTGTCCAACTGACGGCGAAACGTCGCTCGACGAAACATGGTATGCGGCCGTGATTCAGCGGAAGATCGCGCCGCTCGTGCGGGAATATTGGTTCGATGACTTGGACAAAGCGGACGAGACGATTGCGAACTTGCTCAAATGAAGATCCCAGTTCGCAATTTCTACTACCTGCTTTGTTATGCATGGGACAAACTACAGGAATCCCGCGTTCTGGACGTCCAGGCCAGCGACTACCAATACTTAGTCAACCTCTTTGCCCGCGTCCTGTCCACTGGAATGGAACACCTGCTGAAGCGCGGGCTGGACCAGGGCTATCAAGAGCACCGAGAGGTATTCGCCGGCGTGCGAGGTAAGATCGACTTCGCCGCGTCTCTTAAGGCCAACCTGTTCCTACAAGGGCGGGCGGCATGCGTATTCGAGCAGTTGACTCACGACATTCTGCACAACCGCATCCTCAAGCGCACGGTCACCAACCTGCTCAGGGCCGAGGAACTCGACCCGAGCTTGGCCGACGCACTCCAAACCTGCTCGGCCCGCATGACGGAAGTATCGGATGTCCGACTTGATGCCAGCCTATTCGGACGCGTTCAATTGCACAGCAACAACGGTTTCTATGATTTTCTCCTCCGGGTGTGCCGCCTGATTTATGACGCCAGCGTGGTGGACGAGCAAACGGGCCGGCTGCGTTTTCGAGACTTTTATCGTGACGATTCGGCCATGGCTCCCCTGTACGAGCGGTTCCTACTCAACTTCTACAAGCGAGAGCAGAGTCTTTTCAGAGCGCGGAGCGAGTCGCTGCATTGGGAAGATACATTGGGCGATCCGACTGACTTGGAGTTCCTGCCGTCAATGCGGACGGACGTGTCGCTTGAGTCGCCCGCTCGCAAAATCATCATCGACGCCAAATACTACTCCGACCCGATGCAGAGCAATTTCGGCAAGGACTCCGTGCGCTCAGGGCACCTTTACCAAATGTTCGCATACCTCAAGAACCTCGAATGCCGGGGGCAGGCCAACCGAGAGGCCGAAGGGATACTGCTGTACCCGCTGGTCAACAAGCCCCTGAACCTACGATTCACGATCCAGGGCCACTCATTTCGGATTGTTACGATTGACTTGGCACAGGACTGGCAACACATCCACAACTTTCTCCTGAATCTGATTGCTCCCGAGGTTGCGGCCATTCCCGTGTCGCTGCCTGGTAAACTGACTTTGAAGTAGAACAGCGGCAGGCCATTCACGCACCGCCGACCGGGGTACTAGGTGCCACTCTTGGCTTGTTCAGCAGTGCTCCGCTAGCCGAAGACTCCGACTGGCAGCAG
>JANNTN010000831.1:0-2690 GCA_031394445.1 Anatilimnocola sp. | reverse complement strand
CAACTCAACGGATTGGCCGGCAATCGCTATCAAGGCCTTCCTTTCTCCGGCGGATGACGGATTCTCCTGCTCCATCGGCTCCCAGGAGAGGTGCTCCACCTTGATCGGTTCCCAAGTTTCGACGCTGTGGCGATCGACGGCATGCCAAACCAGAACCTGGGGCGAACTTCCCGTCCCGCGAACCAACTCCACCATGTTTCCCGTCTTGCCAAGCGGGACTAATTCACCACCCGTGGGGCCGCGCTGGCGATACATGCCGGCGATGACGATCTGTCCCATGATCGACGCTGGCGGTGTCATCTGTGGGCGGATGCCCTCAGGCAACACCAGCGCGCCCAAGCGCTCCTGAATGGTCTGCCGCGCCGCACGAATTTCCGTGTCCCAATTGAACTCGACATAAATAACGTTTAGCCCCGCCGTCGTCTGACTCCGCACGGCTTGTACACCGGCTGCACCAAGCAGCGCGATTTCAATCGGCTGCGTGACCAGCGTCTCGACCTCTTCCGTCGCCAATCCCGGGCATTCGGTGATGATGACAACCCGTGGCCGGTCGAGATCGGGAAACACGTCGATTGGCAACGTCGTCGCGAGATACGAGCCATAGATCAGCAGCGTCAGGCTGAGGACAACGACGAGCAGCCGATAGCGAAGCGAAAAGCGGATGACGGCGTTCAGCATGTCGGCTCCTTCCTAATGTGCTGCATGGGTTGTGCCGTCCGCGTGGACGTGGACGTTCGTCGGCTGCCCGCTGGCCATTTGCGCCTTGAGCACACGATTCAGCGATGCGGCGGCGTTCTGGGCAATGTAGGAACCTGACCGCAGGCTGCCGTCGTTGGCGATCACCACGTTGGCTCGATCTTCGGCCAGCGCATGCACCGGCCGGCGATCAAACAAGTCGCCGTTCTGACGGAAGACGTAGGTTTCCGGCCCTTCGCGAACGACGGCGGCGGAAGGCAGCACGAAGACGTTCTCCAGCTTTTCCACGGCGACGTGTAACCGCAAGCGATCGCCGGGACGGAACCGCCACAGCAGACCCGTGTGCCCGTCTAACTCGGCTGTTTGCCATTGGTTCTCTAGGACGAGAAAAAACCCGAATGTGCGGGTCTCCGTGTCGATCGTGTTTTCCAAGTGATGGAGGCGGAGTTGCTTGGGCGGAGGCGGCCAGTTGCCGCCTTTACGCTCGTCAAATTCGAGCTCAATTGCCAGGCCGGCCTTGGCCGCCTCTTGAATGAGCGGCATGTCGTCTTTAAAGCCGCGACCTTCGATAAAAAGAGTCCGATGGTCCGCCAGGTGACACAGCACTTGTCCTGCCTCCGCCTGCTGACCCAAGGCGACGTTAATCTCCTGAAACTCAAACCGGAACGGCGGCAGCTTTGATTCCTCTTTTTGGTCGTGGGAGACCTGCGCGATCGGTTGACGTCCCATCACCTTCTCCTCCGGCGCACGCACGATGATCTCCGTCACGAACTCACCCTTGGCCACCGCTGCGATCTGGTCCTTCGACAAACCGCGGGCCAATAAATCCTGACGATAAGCCTCTACATTCACGTCGGAGCGTTGAATCTGGTTGTCGATCTCGATGATGCGGGATTGAGAAAGCGCTCCCGATTGCGCTAGACCTTCCAGGCGCTGCCGCTGCTGCCGCGCGATTTCAATTTCGCGGGCGGCTTTGAAAAGTTCTCGCTGCGACGTGTGGAGCGATTCGCTCGTCAGACGCAAAGCGAATAGCGGGGCGTTCGGTTCGACGGTTTCACCCGGATGGGAGTAGATTTGCGTGACGACTCCTGTCACCGGAGCAATCACTCCCCGGTCGCTAATGCCGGGACGGTCGATCACGACACCGGGGACTTCGATCTTTCGCCAGTAGGAAGTGAGCTTGACCGGCTGCGCCGTGAGTCCCAGATTCGCCCGCGCCTGCGGACTGAGGCGCACGGGCATCGAGCCATCCACGATCGGTGTGGCGGGTTTCTTGACCGATTCGGCAGTCTCTACCGTCCTACCGGCTTGCCAACGGCGATGGCCAAAGAAGGCTCCGCCGATAGCAATCACGAAGACGAACAGTGCAACAGCAATTTGCGAGATGCGACGAGTCATGGCCTGACTCCACAGTAATGGCGAAGGGACCGATCTCAATACCCGGCTGCTCAGGTCGGGAATAATCAAAGCAGGCGCGCACGGCGAGTGACAGTCGCGGCACGCAAAAGAAAGCGCAGCGTGAAGGGCCGTGCTTAGATACGGAGGTTCCGCAGAGTCAAGAAGAGCTTTGCGCCTGCCGGGCCATCATTTGGAGGGCGATGCAGGGCGGAGAAGGAAGGCTGCGCTGCCAGAAAACAGTTCGCGCCCCAACTTGAGTCCACGACGGGGAGTTGGTCAGCACTGCTGGCAGTCCGCTGATCCTTTACCACTACCGGAGAAGACGCGCCACACGGCAAATAGATGGCATCAACATCATGCTCGGCGTAGCTAGCACCGCCACCGTTCGGCAATTGCTCATCTGGAACTGGCGACTGGTTATCAGACTGTTGCTTGTGAGAATGTTCGCCATGCGAGTGATCATGGTGATGCGAATGACCGCCAGTGCCAATGTGAACATGAGGCCGGGCGTCGTGATTCCTCTGCTGTTCTGGAGAGCAACCACCATGCGCATGCGGAAGCGCAGCCAGTTGGCTGGCGAAGAAGCCGAGCAGCAC
>JANNTN010000812.1:0-8768 GCA_031394445.1 Anatilimnocola sp. | reverse complement strand
AGAAGCTGCCGCGCAAGCCGCTCGTTGGTGAGATCACCGAGGCCGCCCCGCAGCAATAACCCGTGGGGCAGGCTTCCAGCCTGCCATGTAAACTCCTTGAAGCTTTGACTATTCCGACAAACTCTGCCTCCCTCTGCCACTCCTGCTCTTGGCTGCGCCTGATCACTTCTGGCCGCGGCTCGCAATTTTTGTTGTGTCGTAAGTCGCAAGATGATCCGCGTTACGCAAAATATCCGCCGCAGCCGATTGTGCGTTGCAGCGGTTTTGAACGGGCGTTACCAGTGGAGCCGCCAACCGCTGGCGATGAGCAGGCCGAGGGCGATTGAACACGCGCCGAGGGCGGCAATGATCAAGCGCGCTGGATTTCTGCCGACGGATTCGATCAGCAAGCGCGTTTTGAGCAGGCCCATCAACATGGGGCTTTCGATTACTGCTCCGCCGATCAGGCAGCAGCCGACGAGGATTGCGAGCATGCCGACAATAAAGTCCTGAAACGCTGTCATCCCTGACCTTGATGATAGGTGGTTCGGATATTGAGCGGCCCGCTCGCGTCCGTTGGCAAATCAAACACAACTAAATTCGCCGGTGCGCCAACTTGCAGGCCGGGATGATCGAGGCCGATGAGCTTGGCTGGCCATACGCTGGCCATGTCGATCGCCGTTTCCAAATTCACTTCGGCGAAACGCATGATGTTGGCGACGCAGGCATGGATCGGCAAGGATGCACCAGCCAGAATGTCGGGCTGGCCGGCTGGAACGAGTTTGCCGCTCGGCAGTACTTCGAGTTCGCCGAGGCCCGTTTGGTATCGCCCCGGTGGCATGCCGCCCATTGACGTGATATCGCTGACCAAGACGATTCGTTCTGGCGTCTTTGCTCGTACCATCGACTTGACCACGGCTGGCGGCAAGTGATGCCCATCGACGATCAAGCTGGCCGTCAGTCGGTCTTCGGCGAGTTGGTCCCAGATGTAGTTGGGATGGCGGCGGATGGTGGGATGGGCACCGTTGCCGAGGTGCGTGCTCATGCGAGCCCCCGCATCGACGGCTGCTTTGATTTGGTCGCTCGTCGCCTTTGTGTGGCCAATCGCCACGAGGACGCCACTGGCGGCTGCTTGGCGAATGAACTCTGGCGAGCCGTCATACTCGGCGGACACGGTCGTGAGCTTGATTTTTCCTGCGGCAGCATCCTGCAGCCGTTGAAATTCATCCCAATCGGGCGGCCGCACATGCTGCCTAGGATGCGCCCCGCGCGGGCCGTCGTCTGGGCAAATGAACGGGCCTTCCAGATGAATGCCGGGAATCCGCGCCGCCATTTCGGGCAGCTCGCGGATCGCCCGAGCAATGGTAGCCAAGGCATTTTTTAGAATGTCTTGGCTATCCGTCGTGCAGGTTGCCAGAAACGCGGTGACGCCGAATTGATCTTGAGACAGCGCTACCTGTCGCACCTTCTCAACCGTCAGCTCGCGGTCGTTGAACTCAATGCCGCCAAAGCCGTTGATTTGCAGATCGACGAAGCCGGGGGCGATGATTGGCAGCTCAGCCTGCTCCTTGGCCGGCTCGATTCGGCTGATCCGGCCAGCCTGAATTTCGATCGAAACAGGGTCGAGCGTGTCGTATCGGCGGGCGACCAGCGTGGGCATGGCAAAGAAGGCGATTGCAGGAAACAATGGTAGTAACGTAGGCTTAAGTGTAACCAACCGTGTCTGCTGCGCGCCCTCCCGCCACTGGCCTCGCCACCATGAACCTGCTCACCATTGTCTTGCCATCGGCCGTCATTCTGCTTATCGCCTATTTCACGTACGGACGGCTGCTGGCGCGGCTATTTCAACTCGATCCTGCAAAGAAAACGCCGGCACACGAGCTGCAAGATGGCCTCGATTTTGAGCCGCTCGACCCGTCGTCGTTGGTTCCGCAACACTTTTCCGCCATCGCCGCCGCTGGACCGATCGTCGGGCCGATTCTCGCCGGGCTCACGTTCGGTTGGCTGCCGGCTTTGATTTGGATTCTGATTGGCTCGATTTTCATCGGCGGTGTGCATGATTTCGGCGCGCTGGTCGCATCCATCCGCCACAAGGCCCGCTCCATCGCGGAAGTTGTCCGCGAGAACATGAGCCGGCGGTCGTACTTGCTGTTCCTGGCGTTCATCTGGCTGGCGCTGGTCTATATCATCGTCGCGTTTACCGATGTCACCGCGACGTCGTTCATCGGCCCACCGACCGGCGACAACGGCATGGTTGGCGGCGGAGCGATCGCCAGCGCTTCGCTCATCTACCTGGTGCTGACCATTCTGATGGGCGTTTGCATTCGCTACTTCAAAATGCCGCTGGGCCGGGCCACGGCGTTGTTCCTGGTTCTGGTCGCCGCCGCGATCATCGCTGGTCCGTACATGCCCCTCGACCTGGCAACGCTAATGTATCGCCCGGCTGACGGCGTGCCGGCCGACCTCTACGCAGCCGCTAAACAAAACAGCAGCGAAGCCATTGCCACGATCTCACAGGCTCGCAAAACGTGGGACGTGCTGCTGCTCGTGTATTGCCTGCTCGCCGGCATGGCCCCCGTGTGGATGATCTTGCAGCCGCGTGGGCAATTGGGCGGTTATTTTCTTTATTTCGCTTTAGGGGCCGGCGCGATTGGCCTGATTCTTGGCGGCGGCATAGTGCAGTATCCGGCATTTCGCGGCTGGGAAGCCTCTATGCCACGGCCCAATGCTCTGCCGCAACTGCTGTGGCCGATGCTTTTCATCACGATAGCTTGCGGCGCTTGCTCCGGCTTTCATTCGCTCATCGCGTCGGGCACGACCTCGAAACAACTAAAGAATGAAAGCGACGCTAAGGTCGTTGGCTACGGCACGATGCTGATGGAGGCGATGGTCGCCATCGTCTCGCTCTGCTGCGTGATGATGTTTCCATTCGGTGCGAATGAACTCTCCGGTTCGCCAAACCAGATTTATGCCCACGGCATTTCCCGGTTTCTCAGTGCGGTAAATTTGCCGACAGGCATTGGCATGTCGTTCGCGCTCATGGCTTTTGCGACGTTCGTGTATGACACGCTCGATGTTTGCACGCGACTGGGCCGCTTCATCTTGCAGGAACTCACGGGGCTGCATAACTGGTTCGGTCGCATTCTCGGCACCGCTCTGACCGCTGGCGTGCCAATTTATTTTCTGATGATCTCGCCCAACGTCAGTATTCACCCAAAAACCGGTTTGCCCGTCGCTCCGGAACCCGTCTGGCTGATCTTTTGGAACCTCTTCGGTGCCAGTAATCAACTGCTGGCCGCGCTCACGCTGCTTGGTGTGACGGTTTGGCTGTGGCGAACCTACAAGGCAACGTGGGTTTGGTTCGTCACCGGCATTCCCACCGTGTGGATGTACGTGATGAGCACCTGGGCACTCGGTCTGATGACACTACCTCGTTTTCGCGGCGTGGATGGCCGGTTCACCGCGCCCGCCGACCCCGTTCCTTGGATCGGACTCGTGCTGATCGTCCTGGCCGTGCTGATGCTGATCGAGGCCATCCGCATTCTGCTCTCGCTGGGTTCGCCGCCAACGGCCAAAGCGCAGTCGCTCCCTGTGGCTGCCGCCAGTGCGTAGGAAGTTGCGTTGGCTTGCGGCGGGTGGTTTTTGACAACCCACCCTGTTAGATTGCCCCATCGCTTCCTCTTACCGTTGGTTGGGGCACTTATGTCGTTGTTCGAAGACGGCCGCTATCAATATCGCGAAACCTACTTCGTGCTGTTCGACCACAAGAACCGGCCGAAGTCGGCGGATGTCGAGCGTCTGCTGATCGAGCTGGGCCCGCGGATGGAAATTCGCGAGATGGCCACCAACGACGCGGGCTGTCTCGACTCCATGACGGTGCTTTCGCACTCCGATGCGGCCGGCATGGATATCGCTTACGTCGAAGGGGGTGAAGTGAAAGAGCAGGTCGTGCAGCTTCGCCAAGACTGGAAGGGCAAATCGGCCGGCGCGAAAGAGAAACCGCATCTGGAGCGGGCCATGCACGCCACGGCTCGCTTCGATGTGTTTCATTTCGAGGAATTCAGCGACTTTCCCGACGAAGAAGACGACGGCCCCTTGGACCCTGGCACGCTGTTGCTCGTACTGAATAAACTGGCCCGCCTGTGCCACGGCGAAGCCCTGGACCCACAAACGGGGGAGCTGCTGGAGTAGCCCTGTTTCCCTTATGCTGTGTTTATGGCATTGCAAGGGGATGATTGTCGCCATTGGCACTCAATAATTCTGGTTTTAGGGTGTAACGGAAGCACCGGCTGACGGCCAAACTACTGTAGGCATGGAAGTGAGTTGAATGAGCGATATACCAGCCATACCCTTTGATTTTGCGTCGGTCGTAAACGACTCGCAGGCCCATATTCGGGCTTATATCGCGGGGCTCGGCGTGCCACGGCATGACGTGGACGACGTGGCTCAGGATGTGTTTGTGGAGTTGTACCGGTTTTCGGACCGCATTCCGCCAAACATTCCACCTCGGCAATGGCTCAAAGGTATCGCTCGCAACCTGTGCATGAACTACTTTCGTCGCACCAGCCGGCGACAGCGGTTGCAGCGGGAGGCTTTGCTGGAGATTTTTCTCCGGGCGGAAAAGAAAGAATCGCGAGCGCTTTCTGAGGGGCCCATTCGTGGGGCTCTCGATGGTTGCTGCGAAAAATTATCGGCTGAGAGCCAGCGACTGCTGGCTTTGCGTTACGAACAAGAGCTGCCGAGCCACATCATTGCGGAACGGCTGCAAACCACGGCCGAAGCGGTGCGCATCGCCCTGTTTCGGATACGCACCACGCTCAAAGCCTGTATTGGCAAGAGCTTGGCGGTTGAAGGCTCGTCGTAGGACTTGCTGCCGGCCCGGTCGGTGGCGGGGCATAGTGGGATCACCTTTCGTGTGGTCTAGGACAAGGATGTTACCTTTAGCGAGAAGCATGATGTCGGACGTTGATACACTAGCCCAGCGTTTTTTAGACGACCGTTCGAGTTTGAGCGAAGTTGAGCTCGACGCGTTCATCGTCGCGCTCAAGGCCGACCCGGAGTACGCCGCTAAAATTCGCGAACAGTTGCAGCTCGACGATCTGTTGGCACAAAAGCTAACGCTCGACCGCCGTAACTTTGTCGCCCAGGTCGAGCAACGCATTGCCGACATTGGCCGTGGCCCAAACGAGCTTCACCGGCAAACGGCGGATCTCCGCTCCCTTGCGGCGGCCGAGAAGAACACTACCGGTCGCTCCAAATGGTGGGCAATATTCACTCTTGCGCTGTCGGCCCTGATTGCCATCGGCGGAACGATCTACACCGTCCGTTTTTGGCCTCAGCCGTCCGTAATCGCGAAGGTGATGGAAGTCGAAGGTCCAGTAAAAATCGTGCAAAACGACGAATCCGACGCTGCCGAAGTCGATGACGCGCTGGAAAGTGGGCAGCGGATTGTCGTGCCCCGCGGAGGCTCCATTCGGTTGAGCTACGAAGACGGCAGTTGGCTGCAAGTCCGTGGTGATTCGGCCATCGTGTTCGATCCGCAAAAAGAAGGGGATCCGAAGCAAATTCACATCGATCGCGGTGAGGTGGTGGCCAATATCAAGCCGCAATTGGCCGGCTCGATGAAGTTTATCACTCCCCATGGCATGGCCGTCGCGCCCGCGTCGCACTTACGGCTCGTCGTGACCGAAGAAAACACGCTTTTGGACGTGAGCGAGGGCCGAGTCCAACTCAGCCGAATCGGCGAACGTCGATCTTTGCTGATCGCCGCCAATGAGTCGGGTACTGCTTCGCACGATACGCTGCAAATCCGCGACCTGACCTGGCCCTATCGTCGCGACGGCCTGTCCTATCTGTTCTCTCCGCTCGAGCAAGCTGCGAAGGAATACAAGCCGCTGACGGTTGTGCGCGATGTCGAATCGCGCAACTTTCGCACCACCCCGCTGGAGCCGCGGGGGGAAGCCTCGCTGATGGAAGCTCGCTGGCACTATGAGCTGAACGGCGGCTATCTGGTCGCCAACGACGCCGGTCCGGATATCTTCCATGCCAGCCGCGGCGGCTCGGAATTGACTTTGGAAGCGATCTTTTCGCCCGCCAGCATGGATCAGGCCGGTCCCGCGCGGATCGTGTCACTCGCCGACGAAAGCGATGAGCCCGATTTTGCTTTGGAACAAGAAGGCCAGGATTTCATGTTCTGCATCAAGACTGACGGCGAAACCCCGCCAGCCGCGCCACCGCGGATGACGATCAATGCGGCCGATTCGCCCCTGCATCTCACCATGACCTATCGTTACGGCGAACTGATTGCCTATCGCGACGGCATGGAGATTTCGCGTTCGAAGGACCGACGGGGCTCGCTCAACACCTGGCGTTCTGGCCCGTTGACCGTAGGAGCCGATGCCGCCGGCGAGCGCCCCTGGCGAGGGGTCATGGAGGCCGTTGCTCTCTATAATCGCTGCCTGGAGCCGGGCGAAGTTGCCCGCAACGCGCGAAATTATCGCCTGCTAGCTGGCCGCGGCATGTAATTCGCAAATAGTAGTCGGACGAGTAGGCCCCACCTGCCGGGTGGGAGCCTCAGAGTTTCGTTAAGGATTCTTAGCTGACGGAGTTCGCACGCTGATTCTTTTGCGACCGATTGCCGTTAAAACTGGTGGCATTCTTTGCAAAACTGACCGTAAGCTCTGCCAGTGTTTCCCAAATTGCCATTAGTCCGTATCATGCGCCACAGGCAAGGTATGCCGATGGTTCGTGCTAACGCGGAGAGCGTTCAATCGCGTTGGCTGATACGGCGCGTATTCACGCCGCCAGACACTGCACGATTGCCGATATTTATCACACGTTCCGCTCCGCTGCTGTTATCGGGCTGCGTCCTACCCAGGCCTCTGTAGCAGAGATTCCGCGAAGGAGTTTTTTGTGGCCTTTTCCCGGTTTGTGACCTCTCTCTTTTCGGCCACTCTGATCGTTGTGGCATTTGGTCGTGGCTGGGCGGTGCAGCCTAGCGAACGGCTGTTGCCGGCGACGACCAAGGGCTTTATTTCGACGCACGATGTCGAAGAGCTGCGGACCAAGTTCAACGCCACGCAGTTGGGCGAAATGGCGGCCGATCCGCTCATGGAGCCGTTCATTGAAGATTTCAAAAAACAGGTCAAATCGAAGCTGGAAAAGGCTGGCAAGCGGCTCGGCATCAGTTTGGACGACTTGGAAGGCGTGTATGGCGGCGAGGTCACGGGTGCTTTGATTCAGCCCGATCCGAAAGACAAGATGTCGCACGCCACGGCCTTGGTGGTGGACATCACCGGCAAGCAAAAAGAAGCCGACGTGCTGCTGAAGAAGATCGAAGAAAATCAAAAGGCCAACAAAGCGACCAAGACGGCCATTAAAGAAGGGGCCGTGCAGATCACCGTTTATACGCAGCCGTTGGCTGCCGGCGAAAAAGTTCCGGATCGCTCCTATCACTTTGTTAGCGGCGAGCAGCTCATCGTGACCGATCACGAAGCCACGATTCGCGGCATCGTTTCGCGGCTGAACGGCCAGGCCAAGGATTCGTTGGCCGATGTCAAAGCATTTGGCGAATCGCTGAAGCGTTGTGCGGCTGCATCGGGCCAGCGCCACCACGTTCGCTGGTTCATCGAGCCATTTGGATATGCCGAGGCCAGCCGCGCGGCCCAAGGTGGCAAAAAGAAACGCGGCACGGACCTACTCAAGATCGTGCAGACCCAGGGTTTCACGGCGATTCAGGGACTGGGCGGTTACGTCTTCTTCAGCACCGAAAACACCGAAGTGCTGCACCGCACGTATGTCTATGCTCCCGGCGTCAAGCGGCCCGCCAATAATCCGAACAAAGACAAATATGACCTGGCGATGCGGATGCTCGATTTTCCGAACAGCGTCGCGGTTGATGCGCTGGAGCCGAAGACCTGGGTGATGCCCGACGTGGCGGCGTATCTCAGCTTCAACTGGAAGATGCGCGACGCCTTTGATTATGCCGAAACGCTCGTCGATGCCGTCATTGGCGACAAAGGTGCGTTCAAGGAAATCTGGCTGAGCTTGAAGAGCGACCCGAATGGTCCACGAATTGACATCTATAAAGATCTGCTCGATCACCTGGGCACGCAGGTCACGATACTGTCGGACGTGAAGCTGCCCGTCGATTTGAAGAGCGAGCGTTTGATGGGCATCATCGAGTTGAAGAACCCCGCGTCGGCCGCCACGGTGGCCAAGACGGTGCAGAAGGCGTTCGAGAAGGATCCCCAGGCCAAGCGCCGTGTCTATAAAGGCCAAGTGATTTGGGAAATTACGCAAGACGATAGCCTCGCCGAGGAAGAGATCGAGCTGAACATCGAAGGCGTGGGTTTTGTCAGTACGGAAGCGCCCGCTGAGAAAGATAAAGCCAAGGAAGAAGAGAAGGCTCAGGAAGAGGAAGACGCTCGCCTGCCCAACATGGCGATCTCGGTATTTCTCGATCACTTGGTTATCTCGACGCATGTCGACTTCATTCAGGATTTCATTGCCTTCCAAGGTGATAACAAGAATAATCTGGGAAATGCTGACGACTACCAACGGGTTCGCAAGGCGCTCACGGCGCTGGGCTCGAAGCAGGATAGTTTTCTGTTCTTCTCCCGCACGGACGAATCGTATCGTGCCACCTACGAGCTGATTAAAGAAAACCGCCTGCCCGAGGCCGAGACGATGCTGGCCCGGCTGCTCAATGGTCTCTTTGGCTCCAAGGAAGAGGGAGTTCGCAAGCAAGAGATCGACGGCTCCAAACTGCCCAACTGCAATCAGTTCGC
>JANNTN010000808.1:0-17095 GCA_031394445.1 Anatilimnocola sp. | reverse complement strand
CCTTCGGGCCGCTGCATCGTGTAGCCCAGGGCCGCCAGTCCGCGGGGAATGATCGAGACCTTATGAACCGGATCGGTGTTGGGCAGGCTATAGGCGACGAGGGCGTGGCCGCTTTCGTGATAAGCAACGCGATGCTTCTCGTCTTCATTCATGATCCGCTGCTTCTTTTCTAAACCGGCGGTTACGCGTTCGACGCCTTCATTGAACTCGTGCATTCCCACGGCGTTCTTTTCGCCGCGGGCGGCCAAGAGAGCCGCTTCATTCACGAGGTTCGCCAGATCGGCACCGACGAAGCCGGGCGTAATCGCGGCGACTTCCCTCAGTTCAACGGACGGATCGAGCTTCACGTTCTTGACGTGAACTTTCAGGATCGCCTCGCGGCCGCGAATGTCGGGCCGATCGACGAGGACGTGCCGATCAAAACGGCCTGGGCGAAGCAAGGCGGGGTCGAGCGTTTCCGGCCGGTTGGTCGCGGCCATCACGATGACGCCGCTGTTGCTGCCAAAACCGTCCATCTCGACGAGTAGTGCGTTGAGCGTTTGTTCCCTCTCGTCGTGCCCGCCGATCATGCCCGAGCCGCGGCTCTTACCCAGTGCGTCGAGTTCGTCGATGAAAATGATGCAGGGTGCCTTGGCTTCGGCTTGCTGGAACATGTCGCGGACGCGGGCAGCGCCGACGCCGACGAACATTTCGACGAAGTCCGAACCGCTGAGACTGAAAAACGGCACGCCCGCTTCGCCCGCGATGGCTTTGGCGAGCAGCGTTTTGCCAGTGCCAGGAGGTCCGACGAGCAGCACGCCTTTGGGAATGCGACCGCCGAGCTTTTGAAACTTATCAGGCACCTTCAAAAATTCGACAACTTCACGAACTTCCTCGACGGCTTCGTCGATGCCTGCCGCATCGTTGAACGTGACGCCCAGATCTTCCTGAGCATACAGCCGGCCTTTGCTGCGGCCGAAGGCCATCGGGGAGCCCGCGCCGATCAGGCGACGGAGCATGAAATAAACCAAGAAGATGGCAATCAGGCCAAACAGAATCCAAGGCGCGTGTTGATCGAACGAGGTTTGGGCGCTGGCAATGCGAAAATCGACGTTGCTATCTTGAATTTGCTGGGTCAATGCTTCGCGCATCGGTCCCGTTGCTTCGATATTGGTGCGGAACGGCGCGTTTTGCGTCCAGGTTTTATCGATCGGGTTGCCTTTATCTGACAGCTCGACAACATCGACGATTCCGGTGATCGATTCCTTGTTGATGACAACTTTGCGGATGTTCGAATAGCGATACTTCTTGTCTTTGTCCTGTACGTCTGCAATGCCTTTGAAGCCGTCCTTGAGTTTGCCCCCCACCTCGTCATGTTGGCTGGCGGTGAGCAGTCGCTTGAGCGCGTCAGGGCTCAACTCGCGATGGAAAAAGGGCATCACCAGGAAGATGAGCAAGAGGCCGATGGCGACGATGAGACCCGCCCAAAGGAGCAGGCCGGAGCCGCCGGAACCGTTGCGATCCTGATTTTGCCGACCTGGGCCGCCGTCCTGAGCCATATTGCAGTCCTGAACTAGGAGTTATTGATCGTTAGTGTGAGATGAAGGAAAGTTTAGGGTTAAGGGCAGGGGAGCGGGGAGTAATTTTTCGAGGCTGTTTATGATGTAAGTCATTTTACTTCAATGGCTTACGATTTTTTCGTCAGCGCTAATGTTTAGGGTTTTTGGCAGAGTTTAGGGTTTTGTGAAGACAAGTTTAGGTTCGCGAGGACCGGCTTCGCGCTAATCTTTAGGCGGATGTTAATGCCAAAAGTCAGTGGTGAGCCGGCGCGAGCCGACCAACGCTGCGCGTCGGTGCCCGCGCTGGTCCCACCCTACAAGGCAGGCGGTTGCCCCATAGGTACATTGCAATCTGCGCGAAAGACCGGGCCAGAATTCGGGAAAAAGTTGGTTGGGTGGCGGCTGAGGGGGCAGTTTGGGGTATCTGCCCATCTCGGTTGCCGGGCAGGAATGGTCCACTTACAATACGCCTCGCGCCGGAAGTCGTTTTGTGAATGGAATTTAGCACGAAACCAAGGGGCGGATCGAGCGTACAGACTTACAACGCTTCCTTATTGTTGCCGGCAGCAGGGCATGTGGCAAGGAATCGTGGTCACGGAAGCGGCAAGGTGGGCCATTTCATGTCGGAGCGGAAGCGCAATATCGCCCTGCTTGGCTCAACCGGTAGCATCGGCCGTAGCACGATTGAGGTGATCGAGGCTTCTGGCGGCCGGCTGCAAGTATTTGCCCTGTCAGCACATCAGCGCTTAAATGAACTGTGCGAACAAGCGCGCAAGCTGCGGCCCCGGTTCGTGGTTGCCACCGACGAGACGCTAGCACGAGGCTTCGATTGGACAGGGCTGCCGAGCGGCACGGAATTGCTGGTTGGCCCGGCGGCTGTGGCGCGACTGGTGCAGCGGGACGAGGTGGACGTGGTGGTGGCGGCGATGATGGGAAGTGCTGGCCTGGCCGGCACTTGGGCGGCGGTGGAGGCGGGCAAAACGGTCGCCCTGGCTAATAAAGAGACGCTCGTGATGGCGGGCAGCCAGGTGATGCGGCTGGCCGCGGAGCGGGGGGCTCGCATTTTGCCAGTGGATAGCGAGCATAGTGCGGTTTTTCAGTTGCTGGAGTGTAGTCGGCAGCACCCTCACCCCAGCCCTCTCCCAGAGGGAGAGGGAGTAGGAGCGAATGTTAAGCGGATCGTGCTGACGGCGAGTGGGGGGCCGTTTCGGACGTGGACGAAAGAGCGAATGGAGCAGGCGACGGTTAGCGACGCGCTGTCGCACCCGACGTGGCAAATGGGTCAGAAAATCACGATCGATTCGGCCACAATGATGAATAAGGCTCTGGAGATCATTGAGGCCCGCTGGCTGTTTGGGCTGTCGATCGAGCAGATCGATGTGGTGGTTCACCCGCAATCGATCGTGCATTCTCTGGTAGAATTCGTGGATGGCTCGGTAGTTGCCCAGCTTAGCCCGCCGGACATGCGGCTGCCGATCCAGTATGCCCTGACGTGGCCGGAGCGTGAGCCGTCGCCGGCAAAGCGACTGGACCTAACGCAAAGTATGCGTCTAGACTTTGAACCGCCGGACGAAGATCGCTTCCCGGCATTGAAGTTGGGACGCGAGGTGGCAGCGGCGGGAGGGACCGCGGGAGCGGTTCTGAACGCAGCGAACGAGGCGGCGGTAGCGAGTTTTCTCGCCGGCAAGTTGCCGTTTGGAAAAATCGTGCCCGCCTGCCGGGAAGTTTTGGAACATCATAGTTTTGTCGCCAATCCGACGCTGGCCGAGCTGCATGAGCTCGATGCGTGGGCGAGGCAGGAGATTGAACGGTGGATATTGGTTTGATCCTGGCGACGATGGCGGAAGAACCGAGCATGGCCAGCCAGCTAAGCACGAAGTTGCTGGCGTGGCTGGGCGTGGGGGCGGGGCTGACCTTCGTCATTTTCGTGCATGAGCTCGGCCACTTTCTCGTAGCCAAAGCCTGCGGCGTGAAGTGCGAGAAGTTTTACGTCGGCTTCGACTTTCTGGAGTTTCGGCTGCCGATTCTCGGCTGGAAGATTCCGCGCTCGCTCTTCAAGTTTCAGTTGGGCGAAACGGAGTATGGCCTCGGCAGCTTGCCGCTGGGTGGTTATGTGAAGATGCTCGGCCAGGATGATGATCCGCGGAATGCGGAGCACGAGGCAGCGCGGATTCGCGCCGCGGAACCGAATGAGAAAATAACCAACGAAGCAATCGCCACGTCGGCGAAGGTCGATCCCCGGCACCCCGAAGATGCGCCGGTTCCGGCCACAACGACCGAAGGCAAAACGATTTTGCTCGACCCGCGGAGCTATCCGGCCAAGCCGGTGCCGGCGCGGATGGCAATCATTTCCGCCGGTGTGATCATGAATTTGATCTTCGCGGTGATCCTGGCGGCGGTGGCCTATCGCTTGGGCGTGAAGGAAATGCCGGCATTTGTGGGGAGCACTAGCCCGGGCGGGGCCGCGTGGTCGCAAGGGATCGAGCCGGGCTCGAAGATTATTCAGATCGGCGAAGGGGGCAAGCCCTACGAGCATTTGCGGTGGATCGATATCCGTACGACGGCGATGCTGAACAGCGGAAGCGAGATTTCACTGTATGTGCGGCGGCCTAACGGCGAACAGAAATGGTACACCGTTAAGCCGGTGAAGAACCCGGAAACGAAAATGCCGATCGTGGGCATTGGCGTGCCCAACAAGGCGGAAATCGAGATCTTTCCCGAAAGCGCCGCGCATCTGAATCCGAAAGCAGACATTCCGTTGCAAGACTTTGATCTTGTGATTGAGGCCGACGGGCAGAAGGTGACGCGCGGGGCGGATTTGACCACGATCTTTGCGCAGAAGCCACTGGGGCCGTTGGCAATCAAGGTCGAGCGGAAGCAGCGCAGCAAGGACGGCAAGCTGGCCGAGAATTCCACCGCGAAGCCCGAGATTTTGGATGCGGTGGTGCAGCTCAAGCCGATGCGGGAGCTGGGCCTGAACATGAAAATCGGACCGATTATCGCCATTCAAGCGGGCTCGCCGGCGGCGAAGGCCGGGTTGCAGGTTGGTGATGTAATAGTCGAGGTCAACGGACAGCCTGTGGGCGATCCGCTGTCGCTTTCGCAGCGATTGACGCCGAAGTCGAGCGGGGCGGAAGCGATCACCTTGGTGGTGGAGCCGAAGGATAAGCCGGGCGAAGCATCGCGGCGGACCATCAGCGTGGTGCCGGAGATGCCGCTCCAGTCGCCGACGCAATTGCCGGGAAGTGCTTCTTCGATCGAGTCGATTGGCGCGGCATTCGAAGTGACTTTGGAAGTCGCGGAGGTTGTGCCCAATGGACCGGCGGCGGTGGCGGGACTGTTGCCGGGCGATATCGTGACGAAAGCTCAGCACGCGTGGAAGAGCAAGGAAGAGGCGGAGAAGGCATCGAAGGTCGCACGCTTCAATTTGATGAGCGACATTGAGTTGGGTCCGCAAAAGGCAGCTTGGGCTATCTTGGCGTATAGCCTGCAGCGTTTGAATCCCGATGTTCCCACGAAACTGACTTGGACTCGCAAGGGCGAATCAATGTCGGCGGAAATTATGCCGCGCGATTCCGAGGTGTTTTTTGACGACACACGTGGAATCGAGCTATATCAGCAATTCGAGACGCGCGAGGTGAACAGTTGGAGTGAAGCCGCGGCGCTCGGCTTCCGCGAAACGAAGGATCAGTTGACGCAGGTGCTGACGATTCTGCATCGGCTGGTCACCGGCCGAATTTCGATCACGAATTTATCGGGGCCACCGGGGATCATTGCCGTGGCGGCCAGCGTAGCCTCGCAGGGCGCGGCGGCGTTGTTATTGTTCCTGACGATGCTCAGCGCGAATCTGGCGGTGCTAAATTTCTTGCCGATTCCCGCACTCGACGGCGGTCACATGCTGTTTCTCTCGGCGGAGGCCGTGCGTGGTAAACCGGTGGATGAGCGATTGCAAATGCGACTGACTGTGGTGGGCGTCGTTTGTTTGCTGTCGCTGATGGTGTTTGCGACGATGATGGATGTGGGGCGGCTGATTCAGTGGTTTAGTTAGACAGAAAGTCCGGAGAGAACGATTGTTGGATGGCATTGAATGGGTGCTGTTTGACGCGGTGGGGACGCTGATTTATCCCGAGCCAGATGTGGCAACGGCTTATCATGCCGTGGCGCGGGAATTTGGATCGCGACTTGAGCCAGCGGAGATTCGCACGCGATTTAAGGGGGCACTGCGACAGAGCCAAGGAGAATGCGAACCGACCAGCGAGACGCGGGAGCGCGAGCGATGGCGGGGGATCGTGGCGAGTGTCTTTGATGATGTGGAGAAAGGTTCGGACGCGCTGTTCGAGCGGCTGTGGGAGCATTTTGCAGCGCCCCACCATTGGCGAACTTTCGACGATGTGACCGTGCTGGGTGAACTGGCGACACGCGGATTCAAAATTGGCATCGCGTCGAACTTTGACGGCCGGTTGAAGGGCATTCTGGCGGGCCATCCAGTGCTGGCAGGTTGCACCGAAGTGTTTGTGTCGTCCGAAATCGGCTACACGAAGCCGGATGCACGGTTTTTTCGCGAGATTGAGCGGTGCCTGGGCGTGCCTGCGTCGCGCATCGCGCTGGTGGGGGACGATGAGATTGCCGATGTGGCTGGAGCGACGGCGGCGGGGTGGAGAGCGGTGCGGTTGGAGTGGAATGGCGAGAGAGCGAAGCCGGGGACGATTTGGTCGCTGGCGGAGTTGTTGTAGGTTACGAGGCCGGCCGGAGGCCCGCCCCACGGGGAACAGGCCCGCCCCACGGGGAAGTCGCCTTGTCGATGTGGCGCGTTCTTGGCACGATTCGGCCATGAGGCGTCGCAATCGTTGGCTCGTTCCGTATATCGCTGCTGCCGTGGCGTTTTTCGTCCGCCTGTGGATGAGTACGATGCGGACGCGAATCGTCGCGGAAGATGGCTCGGAACATCCGGCCGATCCGCGGAAGAATCGCTATATCTACGCGTTTTGGCACGAGGGGCTGCTAGCTCCGCTAGCAACGAAGCCGAAAATTCGCGTGCTCATCAGCCAACATACCGATGGCGAATTGATCGCACAGATTTGCGAGCGGCTGGGCATTGGCGTGATTCGCGGTTCGACGGCACGCGGCGGCTGCCAAGCACTCTTGGAAATGATTCGCTCGAACGATCGCGAAACGCATTTGGGAATTACACCAGATGGCCCGCGCGGGCCGCGGCGCGTGCTAAAAGCGGGCGCGGTGATGATTGCCTCGCAAAGCGGCCTGGCGGTAGTGCCGGCGGGTATTGGCTTTGTGCGGGCGATTCGCTTTCAAAGCTGGGATCGTTTTGCATTGCCCGTGCCGGGATCGACGATGGTGGGCGTGGTCGGCCAGCCGATCTTTGTGCCGCCCGATTTGGATCGCCACGGTTTGGACCTGTGGGTGCAACGCGTGGAATGCGAGCTGCTGCGTGTCACCGCGGTGGCCGAGGATTGGGCGGAGCGGATTCGATTGCAAGGCACCAAGGCCGCGACGCCGGAATTTTCTTTCACACCGGAGCTGCGGAAGTCCGCATAATTTCTCGATATTCACCACGGAAAAATCAGCCTTGACCCTGTTTGAGCATTGGCCTATTTTTCCGCCACGCTTGATCGTGACACCGCGAGTCGAGCAAACAAAACATCGCGGCTGACCGGCCGAGCCCGCATCTGGAGCACGCGTCGTTGACGAGTGTCTCTGCGAGCTAACAGACAACGAAGTTGGCATGGATGCCGCGGAGTTGTTTGGCGCCCTAAAGCCGCTACACGGCACGGGACACAAGGAAGTGTCGCCGCACCGTCCAATCGCTCCCGGAACCTTCGGAATCCGCAGCCCCCCTCGGATCCGTTGTTTTCGGGGGCTTTTTTTGCGCGCGTAGTGCCCAAAGTCCGAAGATTGCGAAGGCTGGGGCAACTGGTAGGAAATTGGACGATCGGTTAAAATTCCGGCTTAATAAGCAACCCACCTCACCCGTCACCCAGGCACGCTGCACATGGCACGCAAAGTCGTTAATCGCAAGGTATTACGAGCAGAACACGATGCGGCCGAAGCGCAGGCAGCGGCAGGCGGCGAGCCCGTAAAAAAAACGAAGGCCAAGGCCGATAAAAAGACCCCCGTAAAGCGCAAGAGCCGCAGCAAGACGGCTGAGCCCGAGCGTCGCAAATTGTTTTGGGGCGTGTTCAACCAATCGGCTAAACGGATCGCGCTGTTCGATTTCAGCCAAAAGAAAGCGGCCGACGCGAAGGCGACCGAATTGACAGCCGGCGGCAAGAATCAGCACTTCGTAATGAAGGTGAAGGAAGCGATCACCGAGGCCTGATTGCCGCGGGGGACAGAGTCCATCCGGCAAAATTCCTGTTCGACGAAATTTCTCGTCAACAAAGTTCTCACTCAACTTTGTCGCCTGGCTTTAGTTCGCGAATGCGAATGTTCTTCCAGCGGACTTGATAGGGGCCGGCGTTCGCGGGAATGCTGTGGACCTGAAAGCCAATGAAGCCGCTGGCATCCAGGCTGTCGTGAAAATCGGCACAGGCGATGCCGTTTACCCAGGAGCGGATGTGGTCGCCTTGGGCCGCGATTTTGTAGTGGTTCCACTCTTCGTCTTTATAGGCTTTTGCGGCGGCGGGCTTGTTGGAAAAATCGTCGAGCCATTTCACCCGGCGGGCTTCATCCCAAAAATTGCCGGCTACGCCTTCCTCGGCCTTGGTGATTTCGCATTGATAGCCATAAACATCGCCAGCGGGCCGCACGCGGGCCTTGCCGTTCTTCGCTTCCTGTGGCGTGTCCTTCTCGTAGGTGTGGCTGCGAATTTGCACACCGGAGTTCAGCGGCTTATCGCAACGCACATCGAATTCGAGCACGAAATCGCTGAAGGGGCCTTTGCACAAAAAAGTGTTGGGACTCCCCTGCACCGTGGTGCCTAGAATGGTGCCGTCTTCGACCTTGTATTCGGCTTTGCCGCCTTTGACTTGCCAGCCATCGAGCGTTTTGCCGTCGAAGAGCGAAACCCAATCTTCGGCACAGGTGGTGCTGGCAAAACAGCACAGCAGTAGTAGGCTGACAGTAGTTGTGAGAGTTTTCATAAAGCTGCAGAAGAATAGAATAGCCCGATCGACCGTTAACGAACTGCGGTCAGCATAGTCGGCGATTTGCGGCGTCTCAATCATGGCAAAAAAGACGGAAACAACTGGGGCAAGCCGCTATACGATCGCGATGTTGGCCGAATTGGTCGGCGTGCCGGCCAGCCGCGTGCGATCGTGGCAGCAGCGCGGGTGGCTCGTGCCGGTGGAACAGACGCACCGGCTGGCGCAGTTTGATTTTTTGGGTTTAACGGCGGCCCGCCAATTGGCGGCGCTCTCTCGCCTAGGTGCGAGCCCGCAACTCATCGCCAAGAAGCTCACGGAAATTGAGCGGCAATTTCCCGATGTGCAGCAGCCGCTGGCCGAGCTGACGCTGATTCTCGACGGGAAAACATTGCTGGTTCGTCGTGCCGATGGACTGATCGAGCCGAGCGGACAATTTCGCATTGATTTTGAGCAGCTCGATAGCGCGACAGACGACGAATTGCCGGCGACGCTCCCCTCGCCGGCGGTGTTGCTTTCGCGAAATGGCCTGACCTCGGCCGATCAGGCCGCGCCAGCAAGGCTGGCCGCTTGGGCCGCGGAACTCGACGAAGCGGGCGACTTGCGCTGCGCGGCCGAGATGTATCGCGCGGCGCTCGCGGCGGGTGGGCCGCAGCCGGAGTTGTGCTTTCAACTCGCGGAAGTGCTGTATCGAGCGGGCGAGTTGGCCGCGGCCCGCGAGCGATATTTCGTGGCGATCGAGCTGGATGAAAATTATGTCGAAGCGCGGGCCAATCTTGGTTGCGTGTTGCTCGATTTGGGTGAGCAGGAATTGGCCGTGAGTGCGTTCACCGGCGCGCTCGCTTCGATGGAAACGTACGCCGACGTGCATTATCACTTGGCGAAAACGCTGGACCAGATGGGGCGAGCAGGCGAAGCGGACGTCCATTGGCGGCGATTTGTCGAGTTGGCACCGGAAAGCCCGTGGGCCGATGAGGCCCAAGAACGCCTGGGTGGGCCGTAAATACGGTGCGTTCAGCCGCAATCTGTTGATTCCCCCCTTTGTAATGGTCACTGCCGCTTGACTCAGCCGCTGGGCGGCATAGGTCACATACAGGGGCTGATGTGCGCACCTGCGCGCGGCGGCTTGTTTGGCAGTGTGGCGCGAATATGACGACTTTTCTCGACATTCTGTTTTTGGTGGCTGCCGCGGGCGGCGGCGCGTGGGCGATGGGCCTGGTCTGGGTGCTGCGCTGGCGCGGTGAAAACAATCGATCGGAAGCGGAGGAAGCCCGCTTTGCCCGCGACACGTTGGCCAAGCTGCAAGACCTGACGCGGCGCGTGGCGGCGGATGTGGATCATCACGCCGAATGCGTGCAGGAGATCACAGCGCAACTGGCCAGCGATGACAACGACGAAGAAGCGGTGGTCGCCGCGGTGAGTCAGTTGGTCGATGCTAACCGCCGGATGCAGCGGCAGCTCGACTCGGCGGAAGAGCGGCTGCAAGCGCAAGCTGTGCAGATGGAGTCGCACGCCGTGGAAGCGCGGACCGACGCGCTGACGCATGTCGCCAATCGTCGGGCCCTCGACGACGAATTAAATCGGTGCGTGACGGAGTTTCGCGAGCGGGGCACGATTTCCACGTTTATTTTGTGGGACGTCGATCATTTCAAGCGATTCAACGATAGTCACGGCCATCAATCGGGGGATGAAGCGCTGCGAACGGTAGCACATGTCGTGCGGAGAGTGCTGGACGAAGATGGCCTGGTCGCGCGGTACGGCGGAGAAGAATTTGCCGCGGTGTTGTCGGGCAGCGACTCGGTCAAGGCGAGCCAATTGTGCGAACGCGTGCGGCAAGCGATCGAAGCGACCCCCGTGCGGGCCGGCGGACGCGAGCTGCGAATCACGGCCAGCGCCGGCGTGGCCCAGCTCTTGTCGGGAGAAACCGAGCAGGATCTTGTAGCGCGGGCTGATGAAGCGCTGTACGCGTCGAAAAAAGCGGGCCGAAATTGCGGGCATCTGCACGACGGCCGCACCAGCCGGCTGATTCGCTTTCAGGAGCCGGTCATTGCAGCCGCCATTCCACCACTGCCAGAACGCGGCGTGGGGGATGAATGGCTATACGAGCCGGAAGCCAATTCGCAGGCGGTGTTTCAAGAGCCGCTCGCGAATGTCAGCAGCCGGGCATCATTTTTTGATGAGGTGATTCGGCGGATATCGCAGTGCCGCCGGACGGATACGCCGCTGACGATGCTGATGATTCAAGTCGATTCTTACGACCGCGTCCTCAGCGATCATGGGCCGACGTGCGGCGGCGTTGTGTTGCGGGTCATGTCGCAGTTCATTAATGCTTCGCTGCGCGAAATGGACAGCGTCTCGCGATTGAACGACGACACATTCTCAGTATTGCTGCCCGGAGCGGTGCTCGAAGATGGCCTGGCCATTGCGCAGCGACTGCGCCAGGCGGTCGAGCGTTGCCGGCTGCCGCGCAAGGCGGGCGTGAAATTCGTGACGCTGAGCGCGGGCGTGGTGCAGGCCACCGAGACGGACGATCTGCGGCATATCTTGGAGCGAGCCAGAGAGCTGCTCAATCAAGCCGCCATCGAAGGGCGCAATTGCGTCATCGGCGAGGAATCGGATTCGGCTCGATTGACCAAGCAGGCCGCTAGCGCCGAAGTGCCGGTTGTCTAACCGCTGGCGAAGTGCGGTGCGAATGTGCGAGAATCATTCAAGGGCCTCGCACAATAACGCCTTGCTATGTCGTTTCGTTCGCAACAATCGTTTGAGCGCGTGTCGCGCCGCTCTTTTCTCGCGGCTACGATCGTGGCTGCTAATTGCACGGGCTCGTCGGCACGCGGCGCGGTCGAACCGGCTGATCCGGATTGTCGTCGCTGTGGGGGCGTGGGGCGGGTGCCGTTGTTGGACTATAAGCCGCTGGTGTGGCTGAAGGGGACGCCACTGCCGAAGTGGGAAACGGCAATCGGGGAGCAATATTGCCCGGTCTGCCAGGTAGGAGCGGACAGCCGTGTGCTGGTGGCGGAACTGAAGGCGTCGTTCGACGGGGCTGTGGCGGCGAACAAAGAGTGGGAAGAGCGCACAGGTTGGAAGCTGGCTTGTGTGGTGACACGCCACGCGGCGATTCATACGCAACTCAACACGGCTCAATGCCGGGTGGTGGGATCGGCGCTGGAAACCTGCCTGACGCACATCAAACGCGTGACCGGTTCGCTGCTCTTGGCCCGCACGCGGCCCGAAGGCTATGGCCTCGTCTTCTTGTGGGAGAAAACTTCGTGGGAGTCGTTTCGCAAGGTGCTGGAGTCGCAATATTCGCTGGAGCAACTGGGCCCATCGTGGACGAGCGCCCGGGAATACAACGCGTACGATCATTTTGCCGCTCCGCATCTTTACGAAACGCCGCAAACCACGAAAACTCGCCCGCCATCGTGCGGCGCGGTTTTCATGACGGCCCGCCGGCAAATTGAATTAGCCGCCGATTGGCGTGCGCCCTATTGGTTAGCCGAAGGATTCGCGGCTTACGGCGATAACGTCGTCCACAAGCTCAATCGCTGGTACACGGTGTATTCCCCGCGTCAAATTCCCGTCGCCGATTGGCTGGTCGAAGCTCGCAAGCTGGCGGGTGACAACAAGCATCAGCCGTGGAACAAAATGGTGCAGCGTGAAATGCGCGATTGGGAAACGAACGATAACGTGCAAACGATGAGCATGGTCGCGTTCTTATTCGAGGCCGAGCCGGCGAAGTTTCTCAACTACGTCAATCGCTTGAGGAACCGCGAAGAGCAGACGCCAGCCCTAGAGGAGGCCTACGAGGCACCGCTCGATCAATTGGAGCAGCGGTGGAAAAAGTGGATAGCGGCGCGGCGTTAGCTCGCGGTTCTCATTGGTGGGGTGCATAAGCACGGAAACCGCTACTGCATGGTGCGTTCCAGATTCGATGTCCACCATTTTGCTGAAATCAGCAAGATGGTCGGCTACATCCAAGCGATTCATGCTTCCGGTTGGTATATGTTTGGCTACGCTTTAAGCGACCACAAACGCCTTGAGTTTTTTGGCGATCGCGGCGGGAATGGCCAACGATTTGGGCGGAGAGCCTTCGCGGACGCGGCAGCAGACGGCGGTGATCTCGCCGGTTGCCAAAACTTGGCCTTGTCGCGAGAAGCTGTGGCTGTAGGTGACGCTGCGTTTACCCAGGCGGGCGATGCGAACTTCGATGTCGAGGACTTCCTCGAAGCGGGCGGGGGACTGGTAGTCGCATTTGGCGTTGACGCGGGGCCAACTGATTTTTCCGGAGGCGTCGTGCATCACAACGCTCAAGCCCACGCTGCGGAGTAATTCGTGCTCGGCCTGCTCCATCATGCGGAAGAAAGCCGCGAAGTGCATGATGCCCGCGGCGTCGGTGTCGCTAAATTCGACACGACGCGTGGTTACGAAAGCAGCAGCCATCAAAAATCTCAATGACGAATGACCAATATTCCTGCTGAAGAACTTAATTGGTCATTCGTGCTTCGTCATTCGCCTACGAAGGGCAGCAGCGCCATGAACCGCGCCCGCTTGATCGCGAGGGCGACAGCGTGCTGGCTGACGGCCATGCAACCGCTCTTGCGACGGCTGACGATCTTGCCGTGGCGGTTGATCAACTTCTTGAGGAGCTCGATGTCTTTGTAATCGACGAACATCGGGCGTGGGCGATTGCCATCGACCCAGATGGGATCCTTCTTCTTCGTCTTGAGCTTTGGCTTGGGCCGCTTGCGGGGCTTCGCGTTCTTCGGATTGAAACGAGGGGTAAATGCCATGGCAATCGATCAGATACAAAAACAAATTTCGCGTGTCCGGTTGGCAAACAACGCCCCGGATTTGGTCTGGCCCGTTATTTAACTGGCAGAGTTGAATTCATGATTTTAGGGTTTTTACGGCACAACACAAGACTGGCCAGCCAGGTAGCTGAATTCGTGAGAATTCAGGGATTTTGAGGAACCTCGACCGTCCGAACTTTCACGAGTTCGGCTACGGGGAAGCCTCTCCTCAATTGGCACATCGGTACTAGACGAGGGCCGACAGCCGCGATATTTTTTCATTAGTAAGTTATTGTGTGGCAATATGTTGAGGAGCCTGTATGGGCCAAAAAGAGGAAGCGCTGGAGGTCAGCGGGACCGTCACCCAAGCGCTGGCAAACACCCGCTTTCGCGTGCAATTGGATAATGGTACGGAAGTTTTGGCCCACGTGGCCGGCAAAATGCGTAAGAATTTCATCCGCATCGTGCCGGGCGACAAAGTCAACGTCGAACTCTCCCCGTATGACCTGACCAAGGGGCGAATCATCTATCGTGAACGGTAGGAGCGCGAACGGTAGTGCTGTGAACAAGGAAGGGCCGCGGCTGGCATTCCTGCCAAGGTAGCCGCGCCGCTAGAATGCGGGGCACAACATGTGCATCGACACATTAGCGGAAGTGAAACCGCGGCAGCCAGGATGGGGTTCTATTTAACAGGCTTATCGAGAAATAAAGCCAGTCGAGAATTAAAGCCAGTCGAGCAGCCCAGGCAGTTACGAACGGATTTGTCAGTCTGTCTGCGTCGTGTTGTTTGCGTCTGGGGCTCGTTTTTCATAGCCAACCAACAGGAGGAAGTATTGTGACTCTTCTGCACAGATATGTTTTCGTGCGGCCTCGTGCTCTCGCGCTGGTTGCAGCCGTCGTGCTGTGCCTGTCGCCGCTGGCCGCGGTTATCGCGCAGGAACTCAAACCGGTGGCGGTCGTGTCGATCGCCAGCGTCAAGGAAATTCTGAACGACATTGGCTATGTGACGCGCGTCGCTGGGATGCCCGATCAAGGTGACTCGATCCGCTTCTTAGTGAGTGCCTATGTCTCCGGCATCGACCGTGAACGGCCCATCGGTCTGTACTTTGTGCCGCAGGCGGGTGAATTTCGCGCCGTCGCCTTTGTGCCTATGGAGGATAAAAGGTTGGCAGAGATGCTCGAGCGGTATCGAGAATTACTCGGCGAAGCAAAGGACGCGGGCGACGGCGTGCAACAGCTTGGCCGCGGCCGCACCGTGTTCGTCAAGGAGCAGGCAGGCTGGGCCTTTTTCGCCGAGAACAAGGAATTTTTGAGCGGCTTGCCCGCCGACCCGGCGACGTTGCTCGGCGATTTGCCGAAGAACTACAACATTGCGGTGAAACTGTTCGTGCAGAACATTCCGCCTGAATTGCGCCGCACCGGCATCGATGAGCTCAAGCTCGGCATTGCACGGTTTCTCGATTCGGACGCCGCGCGAAAAAACAACATCGACCGCGACCAGGCCCAGCAGCTTAGCAAGATGTATGTCGGGAACCTGGAAAAACTGCTGACGGAAGGCGACGAGTTGATGATCGGAATCGGCATCAACGAGACCGCTAAGAACATCGTGCTCGACATCGCCGGTTCCGCCCTAGCCGATACTTCACTCGCCCGTACCATGGCGTTACAGGCCGATGCCAAAACCAACTTCGCCGGTTTCGCGCTGTCCGATGCGGCGGTGGCCATGTCGCTGGCCAGCAAGACCACGCCGGAAGACATCGCCCAGGTTCGTGAGGCACTGAAAGCGTATCGAACGCAAATCGCCAAGCTGATCGACGATTCGCCCGATATTCCCGCGAACAAGCGGGAGGCGATCAAGGGCTTGCTTGGCCCGTTGTTCGATGTGATCGGCAAGACGGTCGAAAGCGGCCGGCTTGATGGTGGGGCGACCGTCTTATTGTTGCCCAAATCGTTGTCATTCGCTTTCGGCGGCACCGTAGTGGACGGGCCCGCCGTCGAGAAGCTGCTGATTCAGATCGCCGATTTGGCGAAGGATGTTCCCAACGCGCCGAAGCTTCAACTCAATGTCGGCACGATCGGCGATATGAAGCTGAATCGCTTGACCGCTCCTATTCCCGACCACAGCCGCGAAGCGCGGGAGATTTTGGGTGACAATCTGGACATCATCGTCGGCATCGGCCCCAAGAGCGTCGTCGTTTCTGGTGGGCGAAACGCCGAAGGCTTGCTGAAGAGCGTTCTCGACAAGTCGGCTCAAGAGCGAGAAAAGGCGATTTCGCCGTTTCAGTTGACCGTCGGCCTGTTGCCGATTTTGCGATTTTCGCAGTCGATCGATGACAATTCGATCGTGAAGCGGATGATTACTTCCTTGGAGCAAGGGGGCAGCGATCAGATCAACATTATTTCGCAAGCCGCTCCGCAGAGCAACACGACGCGGATCGAAATTCAAGAAGGCATCATCCGCGCTGGTGGCGAAGCCGCCAAGCAAGAAGCCGCCAATCGAGCCGGTGCCGGCCTCCCCCGCGGCGCTCAGTAACTAGTGGGGCGGGCCTCTGGCCTGCCAATCATCGAATTTCCTCAAACCGGGACCAAACTTTGGTCCCGGTTTTTTTGTTGACTCGCAAAAATTCCGGCGCACTCTCGCACCGTTTGTCGCGCGATATAATACGGTCGCTAGCATCTGCATCGGAATCTCTTCGCACGGATCGCCCATGTCCGAATCGACTCGCCCCTTCGTCCACCTCCACTGCCACTCGCACTACAGCCTGCTCGATGGTGCCAGTGAAATCGGCGCGCTCGTCAAACGGGCCAAAGCGCACGGCATGAACAGCCTGGCGCTCACCGATCACGGCAATCTGCACGGCGCACTGGAGTTCTACAGAAAGGCCAAAGACGTTGGCATCAATCCGATCATCGGATACGAAGCCTACATCGCTCCCGGCAGCCGCTTCGAGAAAAAAGACGCCGCGAATAGCAAGGAAGCCAGCTACCACCTGACGCTGCTCGCCCAAAACCGCACCGGCTTCAAAAACCTGATCAAACTGGCCTCGAAAGCCTCGCTCGAAGGTTTCTACTACAAGCCCCGCATCGACAAGGAAATCCTGGCCGCGCACCACGAAGGCATTATCTGCCTGTCGGGCTGCGTCTCCAGTGAGTTGAGCAATACGCTCATCAAAAGCGGCGCGGACGTCGAGGATTTTCGCGAAGCCCGCGAGATCGCCGCCTGGTTCCGCAGTATTTTCGGCGAGCGCTATTTCATCGAGATCATGAATAACGGCGTCGAGATCCAGCGGATGCAGCTCGAAGCGGCCGTCGATCTGGCGAAGCGCGTCGGCATTCCGCTCGTCGCCACGAGCGATGCCCATTACGTCGAAAGGGCGGACGCCGAAGCCCAGGACGTAATGCTGTGCATCAACACCGGCCGATTCCGCACCGACACCAACCGGATGAAGATGGAGAACGACTCCTTCTATCTCCGCTCACCGGAAGAGATGTACTCCCACTTCCCCGGCCTGGAAGACGCCGTCGCCCAGTCGGTGCGGCCCGGGTCGTTGATGTGGACGTGTGAGTCCACGAGCCCGGGCATGACGAAGCGGTCGACGACGTCGAGCACGTCTTGGCTCGGACTACCGAGGTCCTCCCACCCGCTCACGCGCTGAATGCGGCCCTGATG
>JANNTN010000762.1:0-4265 GCA_031394445.1 Anatilimnocola sp. | reverse complement strand
TCGATGATGCTGCCGCGAAAGCTGACTTGCCGCTCGGTGGCGAACTCTTTGGTTTGACCCTCCGCGGTCACGCGCAAGCGGGCTCCATCGCCGAAGTATTTGGGAGCCACGTCGGCCCCCAGGCTCACATCCAGGCGGGCGATGGCATCGCGCGGATCAACGCGAACAAAAATGGGCATGGTCAGCGGCCGCTCGGCAAAGCCTTCCGTGAGAGCAGCCGCGGCCGGATAGGCCAGAAATGGCTGGAGCGGGCGGCGGAGGTATGCAATTCGCTCGGCTGGCGCGCCAAAGCGCTGGGCGGTCGCGCCGGCACGCCAAATATGCAAACTGGGGGGGCGATTTTCTTTCCAGTTGGTGAGGGTGATCGTGTCTCCGCGGCGATCGAGCAAGGCCACCAGTCCTCGTGGGTCGCGATCGACGTGTAGTTGAACCGTGAGGGGCCAGGGCACCGCGGCTGACACCTTGGCCGAGAAAACCGCGCTCTGAGTGTCGGAGGCGAGTATTTCTGCTTGCTTGGTCGGCTCGCGCACCTCCGGGGGGAGGGGCTGGCCTTCCCAAGCGAGCTCGAGCGACTCGCCGGCAAGGCCCATTTCGTCGATCAACTTCGGATCTTTTAGATCGACGCGAAAATTCAGCTCTCCCTCGCGATAGCGCGGGTCTTTGATCGCCAGCAGATCATCCGGCTGCAACATTTGCAGCTCGATCCACTTGAAGTAAGGATTGCCTTTGCCATCGGCACTGTTTACCACCAAGAGCAGGCCGCCGGTAACGTCTTCGCCGGTTGGAGCCGGGTTGGCCGCAGGCGCAGGCGCTGCCGTGGGGGGCGGCGCAACGGCAACGAGCGCGAGCCGGGCCGATGATGCTGCGCCGGCGGACAGCGAGACGGGTTCTTTATCGTTCGTTTGGGCAATCAGCAGGCCGCGCAGGAGTTGGGCGATATCGGCGTTGGGCTGCGATAAGCGTGTTTCGAAAGCGGCGGAAGCTGGCATCAGCGACAGTCCCGATTTCGCATCGAACAACCGCCCGCCCGCGCTGGCCGCGGCGGCGGGAATGCGGTACAGCTTAGCGACGAGTTTTTTGTCTTCGCTGGACAGGTTCGTTAGGTAAAGGCCGACGACGCGCTCGCGATTGGGAAACAGGTTCAGCCGGCCCCCTTGCGGGGTGCTGGGGGCCCAGGTGCGGTTACGGGCTGCGGGTAGGTTGCTGTCGGCAGCGAGTGTCAGCTCGATTTGATCGGGGCGCGGCAACAGACAGCGGACGTCCGTGGGGGCAGAGCGGGCGGAATTGAAACTAGCCTCTACACGGATCGAAGTGGCCAGCGAATTGGACGTCGTGCGGCGAGGCTTGATGCGGAGGGGAAGCTCGGTCGCGTTGCTTTCGACTTGCAGCTCTAGGCGGTTATTGCGGATCGGCGGGCCACCGTCGCCGCGCGTCACTTCGATATCGGTAGGGTTCCAACGCAGTTCGAGTGTCACCGGAAACGGCGATTGTTGCTCGCTCTGAACGCGCAAGCCCAGCGAAACCGCTGTGGCCTCTTGATCGGGACTGCGCAATTGAATGGGCGCGGAAGTAACGGCAATTTCCACCTTATCGGGAATTAGCTCGGGCCGAATGGGCTGGGAAATCCACGAGGTCAGCAGGCCTCGGTCTGGCCAGCGCCGCACTTCGCGGCCGTCCACCAGCAAAGCCGCACGGTGAAAATCCCAGGCATCGAGAGTCGTGGGTTCAAACCGGCTGCCCCGCGCCGTCGCATCGGAACGAACAGCGGCGGGCAAGGCGGCCGAATAGTCGCGGGCGGCGCGACCGATTTCCAGCCAGGCCAAGGGGGAGGTCTGAGCCGTTGCCGATTCCAGCGATTGACTGTATTTGGCGATGGCAATTGCCAGGGCCTTCGATGAACCACTTTGCGATGCCGGCGCAATGACGTTAAACAGTTTTCGTGTCAGGCGGGCGTTCATGGTCAGACGCTCACCCAGCGTCGGCGCGGCTGGCACGGCAGCAGGTTCTGGCGGCACCTCGGGAGGCGGCACTGGACGCCGCAATGTCTCGCGAAGCGAGGCGGAAACGGCAGGCGAATGAAGCAGCAGGCGAACGCGAAGCAGCTTGCCCGACGAATCGGGAGTAACAGCCAAGCTGTCGGCATAGCTTTCGATTTCGGATTCCACCTGTTCGCGCGCTGCATCGACTTCGCGGGATAGGCGAGCCAAATCGCGACTGCGGGACTCATTTAGCCGGCTGTCGGTCAATCCGGCTGGATCGAGCCGCGAACGGAGGGCTTGCAGCTTGTCGAGTAGCGCTTCTAACGAAGCATCGTTCACGAAGGGGCCACCATCCAGCACCGCGGCGGTCTGTCCTTGCAGCGCAATATAGTCGCGAGCACGATAGCTTGTCTCCGTAAAAAAGCGGAGTGCCTCGTTGGCGGATTCCAGGCCGCTTTGCGAGCGCGGTTCAAAGGAGCGAAACGCGGGACTGCGTTTGAAGGCGGCAAAATTCTCGGCTATACCGCGGCAGTCGTCGGTGGTGCAGGTTCCTTCGCGGCCCACGAAGATTCCTTCGAGCTTGCGTAAGTCTTCGCTGAGCAGACGCAGTGTTTGGTTGTCGCGTTGGCTGTGCTCATTTGTGAGGCGCTCTCCCGTGAGGCGCTCACCCGTGAGGCGCTGCTCGTCAAAGCCAGTCAACAGCCCTTCGATTCTTCGCCAATACTGCGGGCCGATCTGTGCGGGAGACCAGGCACTGTGGAAATTATCACGCAGGCGATCGCGGGCTTGAAACGCCAGCTCTAAATCTCCCAGTGGTGCGCCAGGCGCTGGCGGCGGCGTATTTGCGGGTGCGCTGGAAGTAACCCCGGTCTTGGCAGCTCCTGACGCCCCGCTGGCAGTGGGTGCCGAGCTGTCCTTGGAAGCGGCGGCGGGAGCGACAGTCGCGGCAGCATCGGATGCGGCTTTTGAAATGATCGCCACGTCGGCCGCTGCCCGCTGCGCCGGCGCGGTCACGGTTTGAACAGGAGGCGCATTGAGCACGGCTTTGGCGGCGTCACCACTAGCCGTGGGTGCGGTGGAATTTTCCGCGGGCGGCGGCAGAAAGTTTGGCAGGTTCAACGTATTGGCAAGCCCGCCGCCGGACGGTGGAAAAAGCCGTTCGATGGTTTGACGGAACGATCCGCGGCCGTTTTGGTTGCGATTATTCAGACTCGTCTGTACGCGCTGGAACAACTCCGTGGCAGCGAGCCCCAGCCCCTCCCCTTTTTGCCGCTCCAGGCCAGACACCAAGCTATCGACAAGTGCCGAACGATCGGCACCCGGTACGCCCACGGCCAATTCGCCATCACTCTGCCCCACCAGCACCCACAGATTCGACCTCGCGGGGAGTTTTTCCACAGCTTGCTTCACGGCTGAGGGGAAAGCGTTAACGAATGTTCCCAGTCGCGGGTCGTAATTGACGTGCAGGCAATCAAAAATGACGAGCGTCTGCACATCGGGAAGCTCGGCCAGCCCTTGCAGCAACTGGCGAACGTCGAGCAGCAGTGCGTTATCGCGATACCAGGCACCCGCCAGATCGGTTTCACTCAGCGATTTCACGATTACGGGACGAGGACCGAGGGGGGCGGTGTGCATACCTTCGCGGCCGGCTGCTCCTTCGTCCGAATCGTCGATCACCAAGCCATGTCCCTTGATATAGACAACGAGGGTGTCCTTTTTCGTGAGCTGCACTTCACCACCGGACACCGTTGGGAAATTTAACCGGCTGCCAGTACTCTCGGGAGACAACTGGCGGGCGAGCGAAGCAGCCGATTCCACTTTGGAGAGCTGTAGCACCAAGGAGGGCATTTTGGCTGCTTGAGCCCAAGACTGCAGCGCGGCCGAATCGCCGGTGATGTAAGGAACCGGTGGGAGGATGTTGCGCTCCTCGCGGTCGTCGCTCAAAACGAGCAGAAAGGTGCGCACGGGCGGACGCGGAATGGCAATGTAAATCGCCACGCCGATCAGGACGATCGCCAAGCCGCTGAGAATGAACCGCCACAAATAGCGGGAAGGCGTGACAAGGCCACTCTGCGTCGCGGTACGCCACGAACGCTTGCCATTGCCACCAGCGTTACTCATCGATGTCTGTTCCATGGCCGCTGGGCCCTTCTCATCCCAGGCGTAGCTGCCTGCACTTTGCCCATTAAGACAGGCCCATCGAGACTGTCAACTGATCAACACCGTTGGACATCCGACGGCGATCATGCCACCATGCGCGGTCAAGTCGCCCATGCGGGCCGCCGC
>JANNTN010000741.1:0-5142 GCA_031394445.1 Anatilimnocola sp. | reverse complement strand
AGTTATAACCGAATCTTGTGGATGGAGAATGCTTGAAAAAGGCGGTGTGCTTGGCGAGAAAGGTGTTTACCAAATCCCCTTTTTCTCCAGGAGCACACCACCATGCAGGAAGTTAACGCCCCCACTCTGAACTTGCCAGTCCCGGCCCACGATGTTCTCACGAGCCTTCTCCGCCAAGGAGCCCAGCGGATGCTTGCCCAGGCCATTGAGGAGGAGGTCTCCGAGTGGATTGAAACGCATCAGCAACTCGCTGCCGACGGCCGCCGCCAACTGGTTCGCAACGGCTTTATGCCCGAGCGAAAGATCGTCACCGGTCTGGGGGAGATTGCTGTCAAGCAGCCGCGGGTGCATGATCGTCGGCCTGCCCCCGATCCGCTTGAAATGCTTTAATTCGTCAGGGCTGCTTTCTGACCAGTCGATGGCCGCGGAGGGCGAAGCCGAGCTCGCCTAGCCGAGACTGCCAGCCGAGGCGGGTGCCGATGGTGGCGGTTTCGTCGAGGAGTCCGTGGTGTTGTTCTTGCTGGGTGAGGCGGGCGAACTTTTGGCGGAGGGGGTGTTCGGTGGGGAGGAAGGTTTCTTTGCGGTGGAGGATGGGCGGGTTGTCGCTGGTGAAATAGTCTCAGCAGTCGAGTTGCATCGTGCGGAGGTTGAGCTTGACCGAGCGCATCAGCGCGGGGTGGGGGTCGGTTTCAAAATCGGGATACGACAAGTAGGAAACCTTGCCGCTGGTGCGGTGGAGCTTGACCAGGTTGGTGTCTTCGATTTCTCCCAGATAGGTTTTGGCGCACCCTTCGTAGATGCGGAGCAGCGGCTCCAGCGAATCGATGGCTGTGTGGTGGAGGTAGAGGGCGCTCGGGAGGAGGTTGCCTACCTTGGCTCGTTGGCAGGTTTCGTCGATTGCGCCGTCGTGTGCAGCGCTAAAGATTGGAGAAAGTTTTCGTGGACGATTACGTAAGTGATTTGGCTGGAATCATTTACGATTTCGGGTCGCGCTCATCTTTAACGCTGTGTGTGCCGACGTCGAATTATCAAAAAATGTGAGACAGAGCAGATCGCGATCGCGCAACTAAGGAAGGCAATATACACGACGATCAGGCAGAAATGACGTTGCCGGTTGCGTTCGGCGCTGGTGCGGCGAACGCAACCAACAGCCGCAGAAGACTTTGGAACAATTTCGACAAGTTGACCGGTATTTTTGCCTTTCTGATGTTCGCAACTGGCAATTCGTGGTTTCCCGTTGCTTGCTGACGCGGCGCAGATACTGTGCTTGCAGGCACCCGGGAACTAGACGCAAATCTGGGATGCCAGAATCTGTTGTCAGGCCAAAAGGAGTGACACGGTTATCGCGTAACACTAAGTATGGTTAGAATCTCAATCGACTTGATCCACATTCGCTGCATTTGATCGCTCATGTCGAATTCACATTGGCTGGCGAAGCTGACCAATCTGAACAAGGCCAGGGGCAACGCGCCTCATAAGCCGCTTTTGCTTTTGGTGTTTCTGGAACTGGTAGAGAAGGGTCAGTTTACTGGTGGCAGCCTGCCGCTAACGGCGGACTTAGCATTTCGCTTCGACACTTTTTTTGAAGTCGTGAAGCATCGGCGATCTGCGCGTCCGGATGTTCGGATGCCGTTTCATCATTTGGGTACGCAAGGCTTTTGGTCACCGAAAACAGCAAACGGCGAGCCATCGAAACATCGATCGACGACGTCATATGTTGTGCCCGATCCCGATTTCGTTGACGCATGTCGCAATCCTGAATTTCGACGACAGGCACGCCAGCTTCTCATATCCACGCACTTTGAACCGGCTGAGCGGAACGCACTTTATCATCTCGTAGGAATGGAGATCCCTGCAGCGGACGAAATTGCCCGCTTGGCATGTTTTAAGGAACCGCTTGATGCGGAAAAAGCTGGACGATCAGGACGGTTCAGGATCGATATTGTTTCGGCGTACAACTACACGTGCGCGTTGACAGGTTACCGGGTCACAACCATTTCTTCGGGAGCGATTGTGGACGCAGCTCACATCCATCAGTTCTCGAAATCGCAGAATAACGATCTGAAAAACGGGATTGCACTCTGCAAGAACGCTCATTGGCAGTTCGATCGTGGGTTGTGGACGATTGGCGATGACTATCGAGTGATCGTTGCCAAACAGGGTTTCTCAGAATCAAGTCCCAATCAGAAATCTCTCGCTGAAATGGACGGCCAACGTCTGCTTTTGCCGCGCGACGAGGCAATTTGGCCTGGCCCGGTCTACGTCCAATGGCATCGCACAAATCAGTTCTTGAGAGACAAATAGGTTGTTTGCACTCAAGCCTCCATCGCTTGTTCTTCTGCTGAAAACTTCAAGCCAAGATGCAGTTTGACGGCGTTGCCGGCGCGGGCGACGGCGGAGCTGGATTTGGAGAGGCGGCCGCCGATCATGGCGCGGCCTTCCCAGAGTTTTGTGTTGCTGCGCGACCAGTCGAGCGATGCGAGACGCTTCAGTCGCTTTTTCCAGGCGTCGGGCGATTGTTTCAGGAGGGTTCGGCCAGCTCGGGCGATGGCGGCGATGCCGATGGCATGACAATGGACGTAGTTCGCCCGAATATCGGCAGGGGAATCTTGGCCGGAAACGACTTCGGACCAGCCGGGGATTTGGGCGGCGACTTCGGTCCAGAAAGCAGTTGCGAGTGCGAGTTGCTGCTGGTACGGTCGGCCTTTTTGATCGGCGAGCAGCGTGCGATTGGCCTGGTAGAGCGCGCTGAGCGTGAATAACTTTCGCGAGCGATTGGAAATGGCGGTCTTTTCCAGCTCAATCGCATCCACGAACACCGGAACAGCGGCGATCAACTCGCGCGTCAGTCGGGCTAAGTCGTCGTGCTCGTCGAATGCGATCCGTTGCGATGGAGCGGTGGTGCGGTCGTGGCGTCGTAGGTCGCTGAGCAAGCGGCCTCGCCGCGAACCGCTGGGATCAACATGGAAAACGATGGGGATCGATTCGTTGGCGATGGCAGGCAATTGTTTGACGGCGTGTTGCAGGGTTTGGATCAATTCCTCGCCGTCGAGGATCGTTAGCGGTGCATCAAGGAGAATGTGCAATTGCCCGCACGCTGGCGATTTCGAATCCGATGTTTCGCTCGCCGCAAAACGCACCTTTTGTTCGACGGAAACGGTAACTGCCGGCAGATGAAAATCCCGCTGACCATTCGCAATCTCCTGCGCCCAATGCTGAATCTGCTTCGCGATTGTCTGCTGGGGCGAACGGCGTGAGTCGCGCGAAGCGTGCGGAAACAAGCGCGGCAACATGCGAACCTGCAGCAGCGCGGTATAAATCGCTCGTCGGCCCTGAAAGCCGCGGACTGCTGGAAGACTGAACTCGACTGCGTTCATGCGTGTTTAGCTGTGACAAGGTTGAGCAAGTGTGTGGTCTTGGGGGCAAGTCAGACAACGGGGCCACGCAATTTGTGCGTGTCCCCAGGATAGCCGAATCGCGGCTTCGCTTTTGGTCTCGTTGAGTCCCATCGCCTCTAGGACGTGGCTGGGTTTGTAGCTGGCGGAGGTGCAGGCAGAGCCGTTGGAGATGGCGATGGAGTCCTTGGTGGCGAGCATGAAGGCTTCGCTATCGATGCCGGGGAAACTGATGTTGAGGACGTGAGGGAGGGAGCGGGTGGGGTCGCCGTTCGTGTGGTGCTCGACGGCGGCGAGGTCGCGGAGGAGTTGGTGGCGGATGGCGAGGGCGGCGGTGCGGCGGGTGGACCATTCGAGGCCGGCGAGGCGGGCCGCTTCCCCCAGGCCGACGGCGAGCGCGACGGGCACGGTGCCGGGACGCAGGCCGCGCTCTTGGCCGCCGCCGAATGTTAACGGCTGGACGGGGCGCTTGTGCAGGCCGCGGCGGCGCACGACGAGGGCCCCGATGCCCTGCGGGCCGTAAATCTTGTGGCTGCTGATCGAGATCATGTCGGCAGGGAGGGTTTTTAATTCGGGCACCAGTTTGCCGAAGGTCTGAGCCGCATCGGTATGGAACAGTATCTCTGAAGAGGAGGTTTGGGATGATGATTGGCGGGCGCGGAGGAGGTCGCAGATTTCGTGGACGGGCTGGAGGACGCCGGTTTCGTTGTTGGCGTGCATGACGCTGACGAGGAGCGTGTCGGGCCGGAGGCGGCGGGCGATGGCGTCGGGCTCGACATAGCCGCCAGCCGTGACGGGGGCGAGCTCGACGTCGAAGCCGAGCTGGCGGAGGCGATCGAGGGGCTCGAGGACGGCTTTGTGCTCGATGGCGGTGGAGAGGATGTGTTTTTTGCCGGTGCGCTCGCCGTGCTGGGCCAGGCCGAGGAGGGCGATGTTGTTGCTTTCGGTGGCACCGCTGGTGAAGAAGACCTCTTCTGGCTGTGCGCCGACTACTTCGGCGATGTGGCGGCGGGCCGTTTCGACGGCGTCTTTGGCCCGCTGGCCGTAGCGATGGGTGCGGCAGCCGGCGTTTGACGGGGCGAGGAACCAGGGGATCATCGTCACGAGAACGCGGGGGTCGAGGGGGGTGGTGGCGTTGGAGTCGAGGTAGAGGGGGTCGGATTGGGATTGTTGCCAGTGGCGCTGTTGGTCAGCCGTGCCGCAGAATTGGCCGACGGGTCCGAGGCGGATTTTGGAGACTGTGTTTAATGGCGGGGTTACCCGCGCGGAGTTTAATGGCGGGGTTACCCGCGCGGAACCTTTCGATGCGGCTGGTTCTTTCAGCGTGAGGCAGAAGGAGGCGATGGTGGTGCCGTCGGTGGCTTCGACGAGGCCGCATTCGGAGGGGCCGTCTTCGTCGTGGACGGTGATTTCGTGGCCGGGGAAGATGCGGCGGAGCTTGGCGAGGGCGTCGTCGTGGGAGAGGGGCATGGGGAGGGTTTGCAACTCAGGTCTCGGGTCTCGGGTCTTGCACCGGTGATTGACGACGTGGAAGTCAATTAGTAGGTTGTGGAAGTCATTTTAATGACTTCCTTTGGAACGGCAACATGGCGGCGTTCGAATATGTTTTTCCGTCGATTCGGGGCGTGCAGGCGGGACGCGAGTATTACATCTCGATGTGCCCGCTGCGGCTGATTCCGCGGATTTTTTTGTTTGACGAGGAGGAGCTGCGGCCGGAGCTGCGGGCACAGCGGTCGCTGAACAAGCA
>JANNTN010000110.1:0-2309 GCA_031394445.1 Anatilimnocola sp. | reverse complement strand
CCTGCGGCGGTCGTGTGAGACGCAGTGGGCATTGGAGTATCCGCAGCACGCCGTTAGCGCGTGGATTGGCCACAGTGTCGCCACGAGCTTGAAGCACTACGTCCAAGTGCCCGAGCACTTGATCGACATGGCCGCAGCCGGCCAGCCGCTGCGCGCAGCGAAAAGCGCAGCGGCAAATCCGGGAACCACGGGGAACGAAGGGGAAAACGGGCAGGACGCGGGGGCGGCCGAAGCATCAGGCCAGAGCAGCGGCCCCCGCGTTTTTGCTGGATTTCCAGGGGAAAACGCAGGGGGCGGAGAAATGAGACTGATGGGACTCGAACCCATGACCTACGGATTAAAAGTCCGTTGCTCTACCGACTGAGCTACAGTCTCAAAAATAGTTTTTTAACGTGTGATTTTGACTTTCGACCTTCCGTTGCCATAGGTGTTGTACACCCGTCTCTACACCCGCCATACTACTGTGCTCCTGAAAACGACGCCCACGCGGTTGCACCCGCCGGGCGTCAGGCACCCACCACACGATTAAAGCGAGGTGAGTACTGTTAGTAAGCATAAACGCAATGCGGGGGCCGGCAAAGGCGGTAGGCCCGACTGGCGGAAGTCGATGGGATTGCACCCGGACTTCCTTCTCTTCCCACACAATAGGGGCTATTGGGCTAAAAAGGTTCGAGGCAAGCTCTTCTATTACGGAAAGGTTGCCGACGATCCGAAGGGGCAGGCGGCGCTGCTCGAATGGGATCGGGTGAAAGAGGCCCGGTTGGCAGGCCGAGAACCTCGTGCCAAGGTCGAAGGCGTTACAGTTGCCGAGTTGTGCGACCGATTCTTGCAGGCCAAAGACCAACTCCTAAGCGAAGGCAAGATAACGCAGAGGACGTGGGACGACTACAAGCGCGTCACAGATCGGATCGTTGGCAAGTTCGGTGCTGGGCGCGTCGTGGTCGATTTGACGACCGAGGACTTCGCCGCACTGCGGGCCAGTATCGCTAAGACGTATGGCCCCGTGGCGTTGGGGAACGAGATACAGCGTTGTCGCGTCGTTTTCAAATTTGGCATCGACGAAGGGCTGATTGATCGGCCCATGCGGTACGGCCAACTGTTCAAACGGTCAAGCAAAAAAGTGCTGCGTGTAGCGAAGGCGGATAAGGGATCGAAGATGATCGAACCCGCCGACTTGAAGCAGCTAATCGAGGCTGCCGACATTAAGCTCCGAGCCATGATCTACCTCGGGGTCAATTGCGGGTTCGGGAATTCGGATTGCGGAACGCTGCCATTGAAGGCGTTGGACTTGAAAGGCGGCTTCGTCACCTACCATCGACCGAAGACGGGAATCAATCGACGTTGCCCGCTTTGGCCGGAAACCGTGAACGCGCTCAATGCAGTGTTGGCGAAACGCAAGCCGCCAAAGGACAGCGATACCGCCGAACTGGTTTTCGTGACGAAGTACGGGCAAGCTTGGGCAAAGGAAGTAGCCGATAGCCCCATCACCAAGCAATTCCGAAAACTGCTCAACAAGCTCAAGTTGCACCGGCCTGGCATCGGGTTCTATTCGTTGCGTCACGTTTTCCGAACCATCGCCGCAGGAGCGAAAGACCTAGAGGCGACTCGCTGCATCATGGGGCACACAAGCGGGCGTATCGAAGAGGGCTATATCGAGCAGTTGCCCGACGATGCCCGTCTCCGAGCCGTAGCCAATCACGTTCGGGCGTGGCTCTTTCCCAAAGAAGAGGGGGAGTGCAAGGAGAACAAGTCAAAGAAGCAACCGAATACGGCGGCACGACAGACCGCGACGGGACTGCTTCGCATCGTGGGTTAAAATCAAGGTACATCGGGACGGTCGGGCGGGTTGCAAACCATCCGGCCAAGCGGTCCCCGTGGTGCCTTGGCACCCCATTGCCGTTCGAATGGCCGAACTGCTCGACCAAGGGCGGGAGCATTGGCGACGTGCGTTCAATTGCGGTTTCGACAAATTCTTCGAGGCGTTATGGCAAACCTACATCACCGTCGAAATCCGTGGCCGTGTATTGAATATTGCAAAAGACATTCTTGAGGAGGCTCTGGACATAGGCACTACCGAACGTCGCAATCGTGTCAGGAGCGGGGAAAATAAACTGGTCGAGCCACGCGGTATCCCCTACCCGGCGTTGAATGAGACATTGAGATTGATCCGTGACTCGAGGAGTTGGTAGTCTTTCTCGCCGTTGACGCTTCCATTCTCCCTGGAGTGCCACGGATGGCACGGTCCCCTGTTCGGTTGTCGGAATCGGAACAAGCCATCGTGGCCGCCGAGCGCGATTCGCACCCCGATC
>JANNTN010000671.1:0-9833 GCA_031394445.1 Anatilimnocola sp. | reverse complement strand
GGAGCGGGCAGCGTCGAGGTATCGCCGGTCACCGCACCGCCATTGACCAGCACCGGCTATGTCATCACATTCCGCGGCCGCATGGCGAATGCAAATGTGGCTTCGATCACGGGCTCGGGAATCACGTTCAACGCCCCGGTTACCGCGGTGAACTTTGTGACCACGCTGACCGCTTTCGAGGGCATCGGCAACGAAGTGCAGACGTTGACGTTCGGGAACATTGCGACTGGCGGCACGGCGGGTGGCCAAGTGCTGCTGAGCTACAACGGCATCACGGCCAACAACGCGGGAGTTCCGGCACCGATCACCTGGGTTCCCACCTCGACGACAGTGACACCGCCAGATACCGCGCCGGCACGGCCCACTTCGATCGAAGTGGAGCAGAATCTCAATAAGATTCCCGAACTGGCGGGGAATGTAACGGTGATCGGCAGAGATGGCGGGCCGTTCAGCGTGATCTTCAACGGCGGCCTGGTCGGCAAGAATGTGTTGCCGATCACGACGCTGGTAACCGGTGCAGAAAAGCAACGGCTGCGGACGACGCTGGGCGATGTGCAAAATTCGAGCACGTTCTCGCTGTCGCTGGGGAGCCTGAAGACCGCGCAGATCGCGTTTGAGCCAGGGGACACGCCGGCGGTCAACGCGCAGCGGATTCAAGACGCGCTCAACACGATGTTGAACACCAACAATCCGTTCTTCAACAACAGCGTAACGGTCGCGGCGACCGATAACACGACGCTGATCGCGCCGCGGCCGGTGGCGGTGTTGACGAACTTCGATTTCATGATTTCGTTTGGCGGCAACTTGGGAGATGTGAATCTGCCGCAGATCACCGTACCTGCTCCTGACAGCACCGGCGGGAACTTCTTGCAAGGCACGTTTGGTGCCGTGGAAGTAAAGACCGAGCTGGAAGGCAACGGCGATGCCGTGCAGCAACTGCGCGTGCCGGCTGGCAACAGCACGCTGCGGCTCAGCTTCAATGGAGTGACGCCATCCACGCTGGTCGGTAACACGCTGGTGCCGCTGGATGGACTGAAATTCAACGTGGCGGAGCCGGATGATGTGCCGCCGGGGACGGGGCCGGGCCGGGCAGCGTCGCCGACGCGGCAGCAAGTCGAATCCTATCTGAACTCGCTACAGGCAGATCCGAACTTCAATAATGTGGATGATCCGGCCCTGGGCATTGGCACGTATCCCTCGCTGAGCGGAAAAGTGCGAGTGTTGGGGGCCGACGGCGGTCCCTTCACGATCATCTTTGACACGAAGGCGCTGGCGGCAGACCAATTGGCGTCGTCCGCGGGCGTGGCGACAGCGGTTTACGCTCAGCCGCTGCCAACCATGGTTCCCACGCCGGCTGGCAACGAGCAGCAGCGGCTGCGGTTTGTGACTAGCGGTCCGTTCAATCAGATCAGCGGTGACTTCACGCTGACGTATGAGCCGGATACGAATTCGCCGACCTTGCTGGCGACAACGGCACCGATCACCTTCCCGCTGGGATCGTCGGCATCGACGATTGCGAATTTGATTCAAGACGAGCTGGACAAGCTGTTGTTTGGCGCGGCGGGGTCGGGCAACATCGTGGTGCAGGCGGCATCGCCGAGCGGCAACTTCCAAGACTTCGTGATCGACTTTAGGAACAGCCTCGCTTTCTCGAACATCGGTCAGGTGCGGGCAAATGACGCGAATCTGATTCCTTCGACGACTGTTCTCAACAAGACGCTGTACGAGGGTGCGGGGAACTCGGTCTATAAATTGTTGATTGCTACAGGTGGTGGGACCAACCTGACGCGGCTGAGCGTTTCGGGCATTCCCGGCTTGGCGGCGACCGATGCACCCGGTGCGTTTGTGAACGAAATTCAACAATTCGCGAGCAACAGCGGTGGCGCTCCAGGCGGCACCTTTACGCTGCGATACAAGAACCTGATTACCAACACGCTCGATTTCAACTCCACGGCGCAGCAGGTTCAAAATGAATTGAATGCCTTGGCGATGGATGGCGTTGGCCCTGGCAATCACGTAACCGTGACGAGCCCGAACGCCAATGGCGGTCCGTGGGATGTTGAATTCTCGGGAGCCGCGTTCAAGGATCCAGTAACAGGCAATCCGGTCAATATTCCTCAAGCGACCGATGGCATCTTTGTCAATTCGACGACATCGCCTCCCAATATTCAGGGGCCGGCGATTTTGCAGGAAGGTGGCCAGCAAGTCAGCATGCCGTGGCGCGATTCCGCGACGAATCCGTCGCCGTCGGCGAAACAGGTCGAAAACCACTTGCTGTCGATTCCCGCACTGGGGCCCGATGCCAGCGACTTGAACCGCGACAACGTGACGGTGATCGGCCGTTCGGGCGGACCGTTCACGATTATCTTCAACGGTGCGCTGGCCAACACGCCGCTCATCACCGTGGGTAATGCGACGACGGGCAACACGACGAGCAATACGCATACTGCGATTGGGGCAGCAATTGTCCCGGTGATGGATCCGCCGGTTGTCGCGGTTCCGGCAACCACGGCTCTGACGCCGATCACGGCTGTCGATCTGCAAACGATCGCCGGGCCTTCGGTCAATACCGAGGTACAGCGGCTGTTGATTGAAGCTGCGACGCCGTTTGTGAACGAGGTTCAACAGATCACGCGCGTCAACGGCAACACGGTATTCCGATTCAATGGCGTAACCGGCGCGACGATCAACCTCGCGGTGGGAACGACCCCCTTGCAGGTTCAAACCAACCTGAACACGATTGCCGCCTTGAACGGCAATGTTACCGTGACAGGTGCCAATGGCGGGCCGTGGACTGTCACCTTTGTAAACGCGCTGCGCGGGCAAGACGTTCGCCAGATTGAAGTTGCTACAGGCACCTCGACCGTGACGACCGTCACGCAAGGCAACGGCACATTCCGGCTAGGATTTGGCAACAGCACGCTGCAAACGGGCGTGATTAACTTCAGCCCGAATATTGCCACGATGACCAGCAACATTCAGGCAGGATTGGACAGCATATTAGGCGCTGGCAACACAATTGTGCAAGCACAGTTGCAGGCGAACGGCACGGTTGCGCAGGAATTTCGCATTTCCTACGTCCGCGATCTGGCGAACGCCAATATGCCTCCGCTGACCTTGGTACCGGGCACGTTAGCGACGGCACCGACGGCGCAGGTTCAAGTTCAGACCGTGTACGACGGCTTGGCCAACACCGTGCAGACGATTGGGTTTGAGCCGGCGGCCGGTGCCGATCCGAATGCGACCTTCCGCCTCACGTTGACGGTGGCGGGAGCAACGGGCACAACCGCTCCGCTGAATTTTCAGCCGGCCATTTCGCCGACGGCAGCGCAAGTTGAGGCCGCACTAGGCAGCATCAATGACACCGGCGGGAGCACGGGCACGGTTCCGGGCGTGGCGGGCAACGTGAAGGTGATTGGCCCCAACGGCGGTCCGTTCACGATCGTGTTTGGCAATCAGTTCAACAGCCAGGTCATTCCGACGATTCGGACGACCTTGGTGTCAGCCGCACCGCGGAATGAGATTCAGCAGCTCAACTTCACGGGGACGACGATCACTGGCGGCAACTTCAAGCTGCAATTCGCTGGTGTGACGTTCCCCATTACGCCGCAGAACATTGCGTATCCGAGCAATACGACAGGGTTGCCGAGCAATACGAACCCGCTGAATCCGCTGGTGCTGGCCGACAATATCCAGAAAGCCCTGGATGTCGCGCTGGGCATTGGCGCGACGCTGGTGACACCCGTTTCGACGGCCCAAACCAACCGGACGTACACGATCGAGTACATGAATGCGTTTGGCAACGCGCAGTTGCCGACGATCGTGCCGGCCCAGGTGAATCTGGTGGGAACTGGCGCGCCGGGCGTCAATACCAACGTGCTATTGATCAACGGACAGTTGGTCAGCCAAGAAGGCCAAGGCAGCACGGAGCAAACCGTGAGCTTCTCGGGCACGAGCGGCGGCACGGTGCTGTTTAACTATGCGGGGGCACCTGGCAGCGTGGCGACGCAGGTGACGTACATTCCGGGCGTCAAGCCGACGGCTCGCGAATTGGAAGATCACTTAAAGTCGATCAGCGCGCTGAATGGCAATGTGAAGGTCATTAACGGGCCGGGCGTGACCGCAACGGGCGGTGGTCCATTCCTGGTGATCTTCAATGGCACTTTGGCGGGAACGACCGCTGCCAAGCTGGTTGGAACGGGCACTGGCGGTGCTTTGTCAACCGTGTCGGCCCTGACGAGCACGTCGAGCGTGGTGAGCACCTCAACGGCGGTGCTGGGCTCGAATGAAGTGCAAGCCATTGCCTTGAACGGAACGCGGACCATCGGCAATACGTTCACGCTGGGCTTCGCCGGCATGACGACGGATCCCATCGTGTACGCCGAAGACATTACGGTTGGCTCGCTGGTCATTCCCCGATATGCCCAACTGGCGGCAAATGTGCAAACCGCGCTCGATAAGTTGCTCGGCGCGGGGAATAGCTATGCTCGCCTGTCGTTTGCCTCGACCACGGGCACCGCGACGAATGATGGGCCGGTAATAACGATCCAGTTCTCGGGCGCGCTGGCTGGCACGAATGTTCCGGCATTGTCGCTGCCATTCAATAACGCCAGCACCACATCCTCGGTGGCCACCGCCGTGGAAGGCGCGGGGAACAACGTGCAGGTGCTCACAATGAGCACCAACGGTAATTTCCACCTGGTTGTAAATGGCCTGAGCGTGCCGACGGGAACGCCGGCGCTCAACAGGAGCAGCGCGGCTACGCCCACAGCAGACCAGGTCTTCTCGTATTTGAATAAGATTCCGGGTTTGGCGGGCAATGTGGCGGTGCTGGGTGCGGCGGGTGGGCCGTTCCGCATTGTCTTCACCAATGGCCTGGCTGGATTGCAGCTTCCGCCAGTTGCGTTGGCAGCGGGTAGCACGGCGACGGCGACGATTACGACCGAAGCCTTTGCCCAGCAGTCGAACAACGAAATCCAGCGGTTGACGTTCACCTCCAACAACGGTGGCGTGATCGTTCCCGGCACGGCGACGTTCCTCCTGCAACTGCCCTTTGGCACGGCGAATACTGGCGCCAGCTTGCAGACCGAGCCGATCGACTACTCCAACGATCCGCTGTTGTTGGCCACGAATATTCAGCAAGCCTTGGATCGGATCATGGGGTTGTCTGGCCAGGGAGTGAATGGAGGCCGCCCGACGACTTCGCTGGGGGCCACGACTCCGGCGCTCGGAGCAACCGCAGCGAACCTGGGTAACTTTGCCGTCACCCCGGTATCGGCGACGGAATTCCAAATCACGTTCCAGGGGAACCTGGGCAACGTGAGCTTCCCGCAATTCAATGTGGTGGTCACGCAAGGCAGCGGCAGCAACCTCGCGGCCGGCGTGCAGACGCTGTTCAATGGCATTGGCAACAGCTTGCAGACGGTGCTGTTCGAAGGGAACAATGACAACGATTACTACCTGTCGTTCAACGGCGTGCTTTCGCCGAGCAACACGCAATTCCGGAACGACGGCCAAGCGCAGCCCAGCGCTGAGACTTTCCGCAACATTCTGAACACGATCCCCGCTTTGAACGGCAGCGCGTTTGTGTTTGGGCAAAGCAATAACAGCCCTGCTACCCAAGGTCCGCTTTTCGTCATTTACAACCAAAACAACAACTGGAACAACACGTCGGTTCCGGAGGCCATGAGCTTCACGAATAACAACCGTGACGTCCGGATCACGTTCACCACCGTGCCGGGCAATCCGCAGACGCGCTCGACCTTGGTAGGGGGCAACGCATTGGTGCTCAACGGCGGCACGCTGGGTGTGGGGACGGATGTGTTGACGACAGGTGGGTTGACCATTTGGGGCGCTTCGCATCCCCAAAACACGCAGCTCAATTCGCAGGTCTATGCCGAGGGTGGCGCACGGACGATTAAAGCCGTCAATTTTGCGGAGTTGGGCAACCAAAGCGGCGACCTGACGATTGGTGCGGCTAATTACCGACTGGGTGGCCGCCGTGAATTTAACAACACCAACAGCCTCACGATCTCTCAAGGCCAACTGTCCCACACTCCCTCACCGCCAGCGGCCTATCTGCCGGGTACATTCAACCAGTTTGCGACACCAGTAACAAACCTGGGCACGATGCTGCGGCAGAATGTGAATCCCGCGGGGTTTCCGGTACCGAATCAGACGTTCATCATCGATGATCCGCTGGCGCAGGTGCAAATCGGCGGTGCGAACACGATTGAGACCTTGATCTTCCCAGCGCTGCCGGGGGCCCAGTTCACGATTTCGTTCCCGTTGGTCAATGCCAGCGGGCAAGTTGTGACCTCGACGACTCCGCTGCGAACGGCGCTCGATTCCGATCTCGACGCTCTGGGCATTCAGGGCGATTTGAATAACTTGGCAAACGTGGTTGCCGCGGGTGGCGGCAATCCCTTCACGGTCAAGGCCTTGGCCGGCGTGCCGTATGGATTCACGGTTCAATTCGGCGGCATTTTTGCCGGCAAAGAAATGCGACTGCTGACAGCGACTCAAGGCGGCCTGGCGTCGTATTTGTCGCGTGGCACGGGTTCGCTGATCGAAGACAATCCGCACCCACAGATCAACAACAGCGCCGGCACGGTGTTGAGCATGAACCTGACCAAGGCGGGCGCTGGCACGCTGACGTTGGCGGGCAGCAATACCTACAAGGGCACCACGACGGTGAATCAGGGTATTCTGCGGATTACGAACAGCAATGCGCTGGGCCAACCGCTGGGACAAGCTGGCGGCGGCACGGTGGTTAACGCAGGCGCGGAGTTGGACATTGTGGGAAATCTGAGCATCGGCAATGAGACGTTGACGCTCAGCGGTGACGGTTACCAAGGTAACCGGACCGGTGCTGGCCAGAATGTCGGTGCCGTGCGACTGACGGGTAGTAACTCGAGTGTGACGTGGGGCGACGGAGCGACCTCGTTGACGCTGGGTGCAAATAGCACCATTGGCGTGGACAGCGCGACTTCCACACTCAATCTTGCCGGCCAATTTGTTGCTACGGGAAATGCTTTGAACAAGGTTGGGGCTGGCACGTTGGAACTCAGCGGCACTCGACCGAGCGCGAATACGGGCACGACGACCGTTAGCGACGGCAAGCTGCGGCTCAACAAGCTGCCGAACGTCAGCGGGAGCGCAGGCTCCTTCATCGTTGGCGACAACGGCAGTGGCGGCGAAGAATTGATCATTGCCTCGCCCGAACAGATCACCAACACTGCTTCGGTCACGGTGAACAGCACCGGCACGATGACTGTCGGGCCGTTTGCCGATGGCACCACGCGGAACGAAGTGCAGCGGTTGCAATTGGGCACTTCGAACAGCACGGCCCAATTCCAAGTGACCTTTAACGGCAGCACCACGCCGTCTTTGCCGACGAATGTGTCGCCATCGGGCCGCTTCTTTAGCGCGTTGAATGAGCAGCAGCTCATCACCAACATCAACGGCAATTTGAACGGCACCTGGGTGATTCGCTTCTCGCCCACGGGCCTGCCAGCGAACAACTCGATGAACAGCGTTTCACTGAGCTCGCTGGCACCAGCCAATCCGGGCCTGCCCAGCGCCCCGCAGACCGGCAGCGTGCAAGAAGCCCTCGAAAACCTGTTGACCAGCGGCGGTCAGCCGGCGATTGGCAAGGGCAATGTTATCGTCGATGGTCCGGACGGTGGTCCGTACATTGTGACATTCACTGGCGCGTTGGCAAATCGCAACATTCCGCCGACGGCACTGTCGATTTTGGTTACGCCGGGCAATGTCAACGCCGGCCCACCTCCGGTTTATCAGATCACGACTACCCAGGATGGTAGCATTTCTGGCAATCCCGCGGCGAGCCTGGAAAACGCGCTCAATGCGCTGCGCACGAAGCCTTCGAACATCACGTTCGATGTGAGCGGCGTGGCGGGCGATTACATCATCACGATGATCGACTCGAATCCGGTGAAGGCGAATCAGCCGCTGCTGTCCGTGGTGGCTGTGGGATCGACGGCGACCCCGACAACCCTGAACGATGGCGGGTTGACTGGCTCGGAATTGTCTCCGGTAGGTAATGTTGAGTCGATCGGCGGGACAACAACTGTACCGGCACTAACACTGCAAGCTGGTCAGGCGTCGTCGGCGGCGGTGAATATCGCCACAGGTTCGACTCTGGCCCTGGTCAGCAATGCGCCAGTGCCGGCAACCACGACGAACGGTACGGCGACTGCGGCAGAAGTTCAAAGACTAACATTCCCGGTTGCGCCGGTAGCAGGAGAGACGTTTGTGCTGAGCAATGGCACAACGTCGGCGACAGTGACGATTCCCGGGAGCCCAACTGCCGCGAATGTTACTCCGTTGATTCAAGCTGCGCTCAATACGATCTGGGGTAGCGGCAATACGACAATGCCGGTGCCGGGTGCCCTTGCTGGTCCCTACGTGATTACGTTTGCCGGCACTTTGAGTACGGGAGACCGTGTACAGACAAACGCATTCGGCGGTGTATCGAATAGCGTGAGCTTGATCGTTCGGCCAGGCATCGCCAGTAGCGATGGTGTGACGATCGGTGGCGCTGGCTCGCTCTCGCTGACCGGTGGTACACGCACGATCACTACAGTCAATACTCCGGCTGATAATGATTTGACGATTTCTGCGGCCATCATCGACGGAAACGGCGCTGGTGGGCTGACCAAAGCCAATGCGGCCAATTCGCCGTTCTCGCGGCTGGTGCTGTCGGGTAATAACACGTACAGCGGCACGACGACCATCAGCGGCGGTATTTTGCAGGTCAAGAGCAACACCGCGCTCGGTTCGTCGGTTGGCGGCACGACCATCAATACGGGTGGTGTGCTGGAGTTAAACGGAGTCGCAATCTCAGGAGAAGTGCTAACAACCGGTGCTGGGGCCGATGGGCTGTTCGATCAGCCGTCCACTGTCAATGTGGTGGGCACGCGGCTCGGTTCGGGCGCGGTGCGGGCGGTGAGCGGTACCACCAACAGCTTGACCGGCAACTTGACCGCGAACGCCAGCGGCACGGGCATCACGGTGGGCACAGGCGCTACGCTCGATCTGTCTGGCGTTGTGGCCAACAGCGGCCCGCTCTACAAGCAGGGCGCAGGTACGCTCACGCTGAGCGGCACGGTAGGCAACACAATCAGCGGAACGACTTACGTTCAAGAAGGCACGTTGGTGCTGAACAAGTTCGGTACTGATGTGAAAGCGCTGGCAGGTCCGCTGGTGGTGGGTGATGGCCGCGGGGGCGACAACAGCGATCAAGTCCTGCTGGGCAATGTTGCTGGCAACGATCAAATTGCCAACGCGGCGGACGTGACCGTGATGTCGAGCGGCCAGTTCGACATTAGCGGTGCGAACCACTTCAGCAACGCGCTGCGGCTGTTGCAGATTCCAGACCTGACAACGAACTTCACGATTTCGTTCCTGGGTTTGACGACGGCGCTGATTCCGTTTGTTAACACGGGAGCCGGGAATGAAACTATCGACGGCGGGCTTAATCGGACAGCGATTCAAGCGGCGCTGGATACGATCTTTGGCAAGGTGAGCGCGGCGATCAGCAATTTGACGGTGTCGCAGGTTAATTCAGGCAATCGGTCGAGCTTCATCATCGAATCGACCGGCGATTTGAAGAACACGAACCTGGCGGGCTTTTCATTCACCGCCGAATTCAAGGATCAGTTTGACGCTGTGACGCCGGCAACCATCATCCCGTTCCGCAGCGGTTCGGGCAACACGACGCAACAAGTGGCGTTCAGCGGTGGTCCCGTGGCATTCACGTTCAACGGCGTGGCCCCGGTGGGTCCGATCCCAACCACGGAATCGCAAAC
>JANNTN010000615.1:0-2270 GCA_031394445.1 Anatilimnocola sp. | reverse complement strand
CCTTCGTATTGCATTGCGACTAGGCCAAGCCGTCAGTGAACTTCATTGTTTCATTGGTTATCCCACGGCTGTAGAATCACCTCGCTAGACGGATCGGTCACCAGCTTTTGTCCAGCGCCGGAGTCACATGCGATGCCCTGTCGGGAGTCGAAAGTTGCATTTGCCATGAAGCGCCGCGAAGCATTGCAGATCGGCGTGGGTTTGTTTGGTCTGAATTTGCCGGCCTACCTCCGAGCAACCGACACCGATCGCGTCCCGACGGCAAAACGCGACATCTCGTGCATCTTTCTGTTTCTCGCGGGCGGACCCAGTCATTTTGAAACCTTCGATCCCAAGCCGGATGCTCCGGTCGAAATTCGCGGGCTGTGGCACCCGATCCGGACCAACGTGCCGGGAACCCTGATCTGCGAAAAGCTGCCGCTCATGGCCCACCACATGGACAAAGTGGCCGTGATCCGCTCATGGCAGGGCAAGAGCGGTTCGCACGATGTTGGTTCCCAACACGTCGCCAGCGGCATGTACCCACCGGCCGGCGGCCAACAGTTTCCCAACTTCGGCTGTGTGGTGTCCGCACTATTCGGCGGTCGGACGGCCGGTGTCCCGCCCCACTTCGGCATTCCTGTTGCCGCGCGATACACCAATCCGCCCGGCTATCTGGGAGCGGCGCAAGCGGCCTTCAATCTGGACGGTGACCCGGCCGATCCTCAGCTGAAAATCGGCGGGTCCGCTCTAGCGCCGGTACGCTTTGAAGATCGCCGCTCGATGCTGACCCAATTAGAAAACCTCAGCCGACTGGCCGAGTTGGCCGACAAGGGCCTGGAGGCCAAAGACAAGTTTGCCGCCGAAGCGATTGCCATGCTGACCAGCGGGGCGATGCAGAAGGCAATGAACCTGAACGAGGAGCCACGGGCTTTGCGCGAGCGCTACGGAATGAACATCTACGGACAGCGTGTGCTCCTCGCCCGGCGTTTGGTGGAGGCCGGTGCTCGTTTTATCACGATCAACCACGCGGTGCAGGGAGGATTGTTCGGTGACACTACCACCGCGGGCACGTGGGACAACCACGACTGCCTTTTCGATTCCATGATGTCGTTCTCCGGCCGGCCATCGATCGTGCCAGCTGAGAGCAAGTGGCACCGGTACGATGGCCCAGGCAATTTGCCTCAGCTCGACATGTCGTTATCGACCCTGCTCGACGACCTCGACCAGCGCGGACTTTTGGACACGACCTTAGTCGTCGCGATGGGCGAGTTCGGCCGCACTCCCAAGATCAACAAGATGGCCGGCCGCGATCATTATCCCAACGCCGGCTGCGTCGTCATGGCCGGCGCGGGGGTGCGCCGCGGCGTAGTCATCGGCGAGACCGACCGCAACGGAACTGCACCCAAGACACGCCCCTGGCAACCGGAAGACTTTGCCGCATCGATTTACCATGCTTTAGGAATTGACCCACACCGTACTTATTTTCCTCGCCTTACCCGACCCACTCCCATTGCCAGTGGTTCCGTCATCGAGGGACTCTTCGCCTAACACGCACGCCACCCTGCGACCGTCGTCGTTTTAAGTGGGGCGGCCGAAGTCGTCGGAAGTTGACCCGTCAGGAGACGGACACTGGCGGGAGTAAATCGGCGGTTGAAAATGCAAGCGTCAATACCGGTTCTAATCGCGCTGTTGTTCCCCGCGTGGTGGTGCTTTGTGATGCTTGTGATCTCAAGGATCGGCGGCTGGGCAGCATTGGCAAGTAAGTACCGGGCGACAAGCGTGCCGGATGGAAAACGATTCTTGTTTCAATCAGCATCGCTTGGAATGACGAATTACGGCTCGTGTCTGACGGTAATTGTTGGCCCCGCTGGCCTATACATAAAGGTTTTTCCGCTGTTCAGGGCTGGGCATCCGCCGCTGCTAATTCCGTGGGCTGACATGCATGACTTGCGGGAGAAGAAGTTTCTTTGGCTCTGGCGGCTGGTTGAAATGCGGGTCGGCACGCCGGCCATAGCAACACTGACGCTGCCGTTTCATCTGATTGAGCAACTGCCGGCCGTTACCAGCCTTCGACCGCCCGACTGAGTTAGGAATCCATCTTCAGCTTCCACATTGTTTTTTCCAACTCTGCGTAGCGAGTCGCTTGCCTATGATGCTCAACCCACCACGCGCAGCAAACCGCCACCACCACCATCAGCCACAGCAAATCGCGGATCGTAAAGCGGAGCATGGGGCGGGGTTCTACCAGACATAGGGAATCAATCGATAACGGACGTGCTGGCAGGTAG
>JANNTN010000604.1:0-2712 GCA_031394445.1 Anatilimnocola sp. | reverse complement strand
AGTTTGTCGAAGCCGAGCCGATCGTAAAGATTTCCCAGAATGCCGCCGCTGACTATTCCCAGTGCCACGGTGATCCATCGATCGGAGGCAGCTCGAAACCAGAAGAGCCAGATCATGATGCCGGCCAAGGCGACAACAGAGAGCGACGCGAATAGCCACCACCAGCCGGCACCCATACCGAATAACGCACCAGGGTTCAGGCTCGTTTGAATTCCGAACCGGTTTTCGATCAACCACCACTCATTGTCGAACTGCGGAAGACCGCGCCATTTGAAAACGGCATGCTTGGTCCAGAGATCGGCACCGCAGCCAAGACTCGCGAGGGCGAAGTAGGCGACATAACGATTGAGTGGCAACGCCGGCGGAACGCCAACGAGGGCGTTCGCTACAGAATTGATCGGCGGAACGCCAGCACTAGCGGGTGACGAGTTTTTCGGCACATTTGACACAGTAGGGCGTGTGCGGGAGCACTTCGAGACGGGTCTTGGGAATCTTCCCCTCGCACTCTACGCAAACACCATAGAGGCCGTCTTCGATCCGAACAAGTGCAGCTTCGATTTGCTCGAGAGCGCCGCCCTCATGCTCCATCAGGCTGAGCGTGAACTCTTGCTCGAAAGCATCGGTTCCTACGTCGGCCATGTGAATGGGCATGCTCGACAGATCGCCCGACGCTTCGCTCCGCGGCTTACGCAAGGCCGCGTCGGCCATTGCATTCACGTCGCCTCGTAAACGGGACCGGAGCCCCAACAACTGGTTCTTATAAACCTTCGACTCGCTCTTCTTCATGGCCGGCTCCGAACTCCGCCTACAAGGTTAGCTGGACCAATGTGCCGCGGCGATCGGCAAGCATGTGGACCAGAGCCTTGTTATGGTAAATGCCGGATATACCGGTTGTCAAACTGGAGGGAAGCGGTTTTTTTGTGAATTTCGTGTGAATTCCGGGCCTAGGAAGGCTGCCAAACGGCCAGAAATTTGCGGGTTTACCGCAAAACCTGGAAGAGGTTGTGATAGCGGTCGGTCCAGATGGGAATCTCGCGTTTTTTCAGGAAATTGGCCGGGATATCGACGAGATATTCGGGGGTTTGCTGGAGGAATTTTTGGTCGTTGGTGAGCAAAGCGTAGTAGGTTCGCTCGACAAGGGTTTCCTTTTCGGTCGGTTTGTAGATTCGTGTGATGCCGAAGCCGTGCTCCTTGGCCAGATCGCGGACGACGGGGTACAGGTCGAGGTAGCTATTGGTGATGTGGGCGGCGATGATTCCGTCCGGCTTGAGGTGCCGCTTGTAGAGTTCGAAGGCTTCGGTCGTGAGTAGGTGGGTGGGAATCGCGTCGCCACTGAAGGCGTCGAGCACGAGGACATCGAACTCGTTGCCCTTGCCATTTGTGGCGTGCAGCTCTTGATCTAGCTTGAGTCGTGCATCGCCCAACACGACATCGACGGGCGCGGCGGCACAGTCGTCGAGGAAGTGAAAGTATTTGCGGGCGATCTCGACGACCTGCGGGTTGATTTCGTACATCCGCACGTAGTCGCCCGGGCGGGCGTAAGCCGCGATGGTGCCAGCGCCGAGGCCGACCACCCCGATCCGGCAAGGCTGAGGTTGGTTGGTTTTATCAGTCTTGTAAGCGAGGGCGATTCCGCAGCCGGTATTTTTGCCGTAGTAGCCAACCTCGGGGCTGTTGCGACGAGCGGGATCGACATATTGCCGGCCGTGCGGGATATGACCGCTCTTGAAGGTGATGCTCTCCCAGACGGGGTTGGAACGAGATCGGTGCTGAACGCTGACAATGCCGAAGAACGAGCGAGCGCGATAGATGGTGATGTTGTTCGCGTTGGGATCGACGTTCATCGTGTCGATGATTTGCCAATAGCTAATCGTGAGCAGGGCGGCGACCGTGGCGAACGCAACCGCGAGTTCGCCGCGGCGGACCCGCTGAGCGGCCCAGCGCGAGAGGTACCAGCCGGCAAGCGCCGTGGCCACAAGCAAGGCCAGCGTCAATTCAAAGAAACTCTTGAAGACATTCGTGGCGACCAAATTGACGAAGATGCCGCCGAGCGCGCCGCCCAGCGACATGCTGAGGAAGTAGGACGTGAGGTATTTGGGGCCTGGCTTCAGCGCGGCCAACTCGCAGTGGCAAATCAGGCAGACGAGCAACAATGCGAGAAAATAGACGCTGCATTCGGCGATCCAGCCATCGAGGACGATTTGGCTGGCATCTTTCAAGCCGAACAGGCTGTTGAGCGCGTCGGCGATATTGCCGGCGAAGCCGTTAAAGTTCGAGATATAGACGAGCAGCAAGATAGCGGGAATGGCGCAGAGTGGACGGCTATACCAGCGGGGATGATCGAAAGCGACAATGAAGGAAATGAGGTAGAAGCTGAGCGGAATGATCCAGAGGAGCGGCACGGTGGCGACGTTTTGGCAAACTTCGTTCGTAATCGCCAGGAACATGACCGAGGCGAGGGCCGGCAAGGCGATCCAGACGGCGCGGAGCCACCAGGTTGGAGCTGCTTCCGTTGCGGCGGTTGCGCGGTGACTGGACGAGTGGGCGGCTACCGCTGCGTGAGACTGCCGCGCGCGGAAGGTCCACCACGCGCAGAAACCACAGCAGACGGCGAAGACCGCGAAGCCGAGCGACCACATGAAGGCTTGCTGTCGCGAGTCCCAATAGATCTCGAAGAAAAAGGGATAGCTGAGAAGCGCGAGCAGCGAGCCG
>JANNTN010000594.1:0-5398 GCA_031394445.1 Anatilimnocola sp. | reverse complement strand
GTAAATTAGATATCGCTACCCCGAAATTTATTGTAGAGAGTGATGCAACCATTGTGGCACCACTGATGTTTGCTTGGATATTGGGCTGGTAAACTGACCAAGCCCCCTAAATCCCCCGAAGGGGGACTTTAGTTTTCAATACTTTAATGTTCTTTTAAAATATTGAAAAGTGGCTCCTTTCTTGCCTGTCCCGATTTTTCGGGAGAGAGGCGGAGGTGAGGTTTTCTGGGTGAGCAAAGACGCTGTGTGGGCGGCAATGGCGATGCTGGGAAGTTCAGGCAGCATGGTGGGTTAGCGTAACGGACTGACCAATCAAGCCCCAGAGGGAGGAGCGGACTTGGCGGCCTTCTCTTCGGCGTAGCTGGGGCGGAGGTAGAGGGGGGCGAGCTTCCAGAGATCGTCGCGGCGGCCGGCTTGATAGTCGCGCAAAGCGAGTTGACCTATGACGGCGGCGCGGGGCTGGCGCGAGTTTGGATCGACGATGATGCCGGGAGGAAGGCGATCTTGGAGGCGTTCGAGGCCGGCACCGGCGACGATGGTGCCAGGTTGTAGAGAGGCGAGCCAGTCGTCGGCAGAGATGATCGTGTCGTCGGCGAGGCGGGTTAAGGGGTGGAGGTTGTACTCGTTGTCAGTCGCGGTTGAGTTTGTTGTAAATCGCCCGATGAATAATTCTTTGCGTTGAGCGTCGAGGATGGCGTGGATTTCCCGGGTCATTATTTCCGCGGTCAAGTTTGGTCCCGGCTGATGGGGTTGAATGCCGTGGGCGATGGCGGCGAGGGTGCTGATGCCGAGGACTTCGGCCCCGGCGGCGTAGGCGAAGGTTTTGGCGGCGGTGATGCCGACGCGGAGGCCGGTGAAGGAGCCGGGGCCGAAAGTGGTGGCGACGAGGCGGATTTGTTTGGCGGTGACCGGCTGGGATGCCAGCAGTTCGGCGATGGCGGGGGCGAGCGTTTGGGCGGAGCGGCGGTCGGTGGGAAGGATGCGTTCGGCGAGCAGGCGGGGGCCGTCGAGGAGGGCCGCGGAGCCGTAAAGGCCGGAAGTATCGAAGGCGAGGATTAGCACGGGGATTGATGGATCCAAGCTAAACGGGATCAGATGGTGGTTCTGACATCGCGTCGTATCAATAATAGGGCAGGCAAGACGCTTCGAGGCCGGCCAGAGGCCCGCCCCACGGGGTTATCTTGACCAAAGCCTATGCCAGTCCTAGACTTGCCTGTTTGGTACACCTCTGTGGCGGCGGCTTCCGCGTCCGTAATTTTCGACGGTTTTGGCAATTTTTTTCAACGAAGGTAGCGGCGTGAAGCGGGCCCTCATCAGCGATATTCACGCTAACCTGGAAGCGCTCACGGTTGTGTTGAGCGACATTCGCGCTCAGGGCGTTCGGGAAATTTACTGCCTGGGTGATATTGTCGGCTATGGGCCGAATCCGTGCGAGTGCCTGGATGAAGTGATCGTCAAAAGCAAAATGACGATTCTGGGGAATCACGATCAGGCAACGTTGTTCGACCCGGATGGATTCAACCCAATCGCCCTGCGAGCCGTGTATTGGACACGCGAGCAACTAGAGACGGGGCCGGGCGCTCCGTCAGTCAAAAATAAGCGGTGGGATTTTCTCGGCGAGTTGCACCGGACGCATGCCGAGGGGGATTTTCTGTTCGTGCATGGCTCGCCGCGCGAGCCGACCAACGAATACGTCTTTCCCGAGGACATTTATAACCAACGGAAGATGGACGCGCTGTTTGGCCGGGTGCAGAAATACTGCTTCCAGGGTCACACGCATTTGCCGGGTGTATTCACGCCCGATTATCGCTTCGTCACGCCGGATGATTGCAGCTATCAATATCAGCTCGACGATCAGCACGTGATGATCAACGTGGGGAGCGTCGGTCAGCCGCGAGACGGCGACCCGCGGGCATGCTACGTGATTTTGGATGATAACAACGTGACGTTCCGCCGGCTGGAGTATCCGTGCGACGAGACACGGCGTAAGATTTATGCTGTGCCCGACTTGTACAACGCTATTGGCGATCGTTTGATGTCGGGGCGGTATGGTGGGGCGGGCATCTTGCCTGCCAAAACTCTCTCGGCAGGCAAGATGCCTGCCCCACGATTCTGTGAAACGCGCGATTGTTTCTGATATTCACGGCAACCTGGAGGCCCTCGAGGCCGTTCTGGCGGATATTTCGCACGAAGGCGTGGATAGCATCTATTGCCTGGGCGATATCGTTGGTTACGGGCCGAATCCGCGGGAGTGCATCGACCGAGTAATCAGCTTCGATCAGTCAATCCTCGGCAATCACGATCAAGGGGCGCTGTACGACCCTGAAGGTTTTTCGAGCGGTGCCGAGCGGGCGATTTTTTGGACCCGCGACCAACTGGAAATGCCCAATGGCGACCCGGACCAGATGGCCAAACGGTGGCAGTTCTTGAGTGAGTTGCCGCGAACGGTGCGCGAAGGGCCGTTCACGTTCGTGCATGGCTCGGTCCGCAATCCGCTGAGCGAGTACGTGTTTCCTGAAGATACGCACAACCCCAAAAAGCTCGAGCGGCTGTTCGCGATGATCGACCGCTTTGCGTTTCAGGGGCATACGCACGTTCCCGGCGTGTTTACTGAGGACGGCCGGTTCATCTCGCCGACCGAAATGGGCAATAAGTATTCGCTGCCCAATTCCAAGATTATGGTGAACGTCGGCAGTGTCGGTCAGCCGCGAGACGGCGACCCGCGGGCGTGCTACGTGCTGCTCACCGACACCGGGATCGAGTACCGGCGCGTGCCTTACCCGCTGGAAAAGACGGTGGAGAAGATTCACGCGATTACGGAGCTCGATCCGTTCCTCGGCGATCGGCTGAAAGAGGGGCGGTAGCTTCGTAGGGTGCATAAGCGATAGCGCAATGCACCATTGTTGGCGCTTAGAAGGTGCATTTCGCGTAGCTCATGCACCCTACATGACTGCGCTCGCTTACTCCCTATTCGCCACTCGCTACTCCCTATTCCCTCCCCGTGTGTAACAGAGCGGACATTTCCCCGCTAAGTAGAAGTATCGGGGTGAACGATCGCTTCACTCATCCATCTGAATACAACGGGAAATGGGAGAAATGTCATGAAACGGATCTTATTGAGCACGCTGGCAGTCGTCGCGTTTGGTTTGGTTGCGAGCAACGCTGCACAAGCGCATCACGGTCATCAGGGAGGCCACGGCCACAGCCACCACGGTCATGGCCATTACGGGCACGGTCATTATGGCCACGGGCATGTGTATCGGCCCGTGTACTATCCCCGCCCCTACTATCCGGTCGCGCCGTACGTGTATCCGCAGAGCACCTGCACGCCGGTACCCACGTGTACGCCGCAGTACTGCGTCCCGCAGTATGTGCAGCCGTATGGACAGTGCCGCTAAGGCACATGCTTCGTTCAATCCCTAGCTTCGCTTGACAGACGAGGGCATCGCCGCCTTTTGCAAACATCGCTCAGAGATGACGCGCGATCCACAGCGCGTCATCTCTGGGCATTTTGTTTGGCTATGCCGCCCTAGCGGGTGCGCGGGCCGCACTCGTTGAAACGGCTCCATCGCAGAGGGAGAGTCTTCGCTGCGCTCGCTCGGCGGCAGCGAGGTCATGCGTCACCATGATGATCGTGCGACCTTTTCGATGTAGCTCATCGAAGAAGTCGAGGACGCGCTGACGGCTTTCCGGGTCGAGATTCCCGGTCGGCTCGTCGGCAAGAATCACGGGAGGATCGTTCGCCAGTGTACGAGCCAACGCAACCCGCTGCTGCTGACCGACGCTCAACTCGCTGGGCTTGTGATCGAGCCGGTCGCCTAATCCGACTTGCTTCAGCAGCGCCACGGCCCGCTCTCGTTGTTCCTCTTTTTTGATTCCGGCCAGATAGAGCGGAACTTGGACGTTTTCAATCGCCGACAGATAGTTGACAAGGTTGAATGTCTGAAACACGAAGCCGATCTTCTCGCGCCGCAGGCGGGTTCGGTCTGTAACGGACAAGTCATAGAGCGACACGTCGTCAAAACGCACCTGGCCCGTGCTGGGGGAGAGCATTCCACCGAGCACGGAGAGCAGCGTTGTCTTGCCGCTGCCGCTGGGACCAACGACGGCCACGTAGTCACCAGCCGCGACTTCCAGCGACTCCGCCCGAAACGCCGTGACCTTGTTGCCCCGGCGCGAATAGACTTTCGTCACATCTTTTAGGCGAAACATGTTGTTAGACCTCCTGAAAACAGGTGCAGGGATCGAGCCGTGACGCTTGTCTCGCCGGCCAGTACGCCGCAAAGAGTGTCACCATCAGCGCCGCGGCGGACGCCAGGATGCCGACCTGAGGGAGCGGCGTGATTTCAATGTCGGCCCACTGCCGGCCTAGCCCGACGGCAAGTGAGGTGCCCAGGCTGCTGCCCGCGATGCCGCCAATCGCACCGAGCCAGGTCGCTTTGAGCAGAAACAGACGCGACACAAAATTCGGCGTGGCACCGAGCGCCATCAGCGTGCCGATCTCGCGACGCCGCTCGCGCACGTTGGACGAAATCGTGCTTAATACGCTGGCTCCGCCCACCAGTACCAGTACCACAAGCACCAAGACCGAAGCGCGCACCATGAGTTGGTTCACGCCCACCTGCGTCTGCACAAGTTGCGAGATCGTGACGACCTTGCAATCGGGGAGTAGCTTGCTCAGTTCGGGAACAAGTTGTCCGGCGGCATCTTCGCAACAGCCCATGACTTCGATGGCGTTCACGACCTCACCGCTTTTGGCGAGCTGCTGAACGAGGTGCAGATGCGCGAAAATGCGGCTGTCGTCCACGGTTCCCGTGGCGGGGAGCACGGCAAGCACGTCGAACTGGTCTCCGAGTAGCTCGATGGCAGCATTCGGCTTCAGACGGAACGAAGCTGCTACATCCGCACCCACCACGACTTGGTGATAGAGAAGTTTCTCAATCGTCCGCTCGGAAGCCAGCGATTCAGGCGTAAGCGATTCCGGCTTTGGGCCGAGATTCGCCTTCGCGCAGCCGATATGTTTGTTGCTGCTGAAGAGCGACGCTGTCTGCCAGGCCGCCTGAGCGTGAAACTCACTTTGCGGCAAAATTCCGGTCAAAGTAACGGATTGACCTTGAAGTTGTGCAGGGACGCACAACTTCAGCGAAAGCTTTTCAACTCCCGTCAGTCCCGCCAACATGATTTGGGCGGCATGCTGTTCCGGCAGCGTTTGCCCGTTCAGATCGGCAGCGTAGAAATCCTGAAGCGATGCCGATTTTGGCAGGACCAGGATGTTCGCGCCCAGCGAGCTAAGCTGCCGAGTCACCTCACGCTCGGAGAACACGGTCATATGGCGCATGGCCACTAGCGCTGCCACGCCGAGCAAGATCGCGACGATACTGGTCGCCATCGCCGCCGG
>JANNTN010000585.1:0-18607 GCA_031394445.1 Anatilimnocola sp. | reverse complement strand
TCGGCCTTCGTTTTTTCCCCCACAAGAAACCAGGCAAGTCCCAGATTCGCCCACCCTCGCCCGATATAGCGCCCATGCTCCTCAATGTCGGTATCCGACGTCATGATCGCGTGCCAGCGCTCGCAAAACGCTTTTGCAGTCTCTTTTTCTCCCAGTTCAAAGAGCAGCCCCACAAGTTGGTCAATTTTTTCAAAAGGTATGTAGTCGAATGTGTTCTTCGAGTTGGAATAACACTTCGTCCAGTGAACCAGTACCTCCCTCGCCGCATCGCGATGCCCGCCAGCGTGCAGCGATTCAACGACACGGGGGCCGTCGAATTTCAATGTGAAATGATCACCAGCAGGTATGGATTTGACACTTGCTAACACCTTGTCCACGTGCCCATGTCTGGCATAAACCTCGGCAAGATCGAAATCGGTAAAACTCTCCAATTTTTGTTTCAAAGTATCAGGTAGCGGTGCAGTTGCTCCGGTTGTGGCAATCTCAATGTCTGCAATCGTTAGAAAACCGGAGGCGATCATACTAGCGTCGAACAAACCATTTGGTTCCGGCGGAGCAAGCAACTCACGAGCAGCTTTAAGATCGCCTAGATGTGCGAGCGATCTGGACAGCTCAAGAAGTACCCAACTGTCCGGCTTCTCGTCCCCTGTAAAGAGCGCTTGTGTTTCGCGAATCAACTCACGAGCGGAAGGAAGTTGCCTTTCATCCGCGCAACAAAAGATGGCCGGCGGCAACAGAAATGTCACCGTTAAGGCACAAATCCAATGAAGGGATTCGGATTGGCGACTGCTTGCCATTGTTTCCCTCGTCGTGAAAGACAGGCTGCCTATCTCACGTCGCCGCGCACTTCCCAAAAATCATCCGCCCGGCCGATGTCTGCAGCACGCTCGTCACGTTCACTTTCACTTCTTTGCCAATATGCTCGCGGCCCCCTTCGACAACGATCATCGTCCCGTCGTCTAAATACCCGATACCCTGGCCGACCTCCTCGCCCGGCTTCACGATCCGCACGCCAAAGGTCTCGCCTGGCAAGAACACCGGCTTCAGCGAGTTGGCAATGTCGTTGAGATTGACCACGGCCACGTTGTGCAGCCGGGCGACCTTGTTCAGGTTGTAGTCGCCGGTGACGATCTTGCCTTCCAAATGCTTAGCCAGCAGCACCAGCTTCATATCGACCGGCTGGCCGTCCATCTCTGGCAGCTCGCGGTCGTAAATCTTCAGGTCGATTTCCTGGTTGTTTCGCAAACGATTGAGAATATCCAAACCGCGCCGCCCGCGGGCCCGCCGCAGCTTGTCCGACGAATCGGCAATGCCTTGCAACTCGCTCAGCACAAACCGCGGCATGATGAGCTGATTGTCCAGCGCGTTTGTCTCGACCAAATCGGCGATGCGGCCATCGATCACCACGCTGGTATCCAGCACATAGGGCTTTAGCCCTTTCACTTCCTTTGAAAACTCGACATACGGAATGATGAATCGAAAATCGTCTTTCGTTTGAATCAGCAGGCTGATGCACAAGTAGCACACGGCCATGCCGATCATTAGCGGCACCGACCGCCGCAGGATCAATGCCCAATGCCCTTCTTCCACATTCGGCAACAGCGGCGTCAGCATCAGCATCAAGACATACGTGAGAAAAATCCCCACGACCAGGCCGAAATACACCGCCGAGATCAGTTCGATCGGCTTCCTCGGCAGCGACATGTCGATGACGACCACGCCCCCCGCCAACGCGATCGTCAGCAAAAACAAAATCCACGACAGCCAGCCCAAGCCGGGCTCATTCAGAAACGTAGTCAAGAGCAGCGTGGCGACACCCGCCGCCACACAAGCGAAAGCAACTCGCAGAATCAGTAACGGCATCGGTAGCCAGCAATTTTGCTAGAGGAGGTCGCCCCGTGTCATGCAGCGGCGTACTGGCCCACCGTGACCCACAACAGTGTCTGACCCACATGATTATAGCCTAAAACCTCAGCCCGCAGAATCAAGGTCTATCCCTCTAAAGGCTTCGTTAGCTCACGCTGCCAAACAGCTCCCGGTGCTGTTGATCGCAAAACCGGTCCGTCATCCCCCCTAAATAATCCCCCGCCGCCCGCGGCACACCCACCGCCTTGGACCGTACCTGAAAATGGGGCGGCAAAAGCTCCGGCTGCTGGCAATACCGCTCGAACATCTGCTTCAGCCGGGACTGTGCTTCCCGCCGCACGGCAATCAAATGGTCATGCCGATAGACCCGGTCATATAAAAACTTCTCCAATTCGCGCTTTTGCTCGCTCAGTTCCCGCGTCGTCGCAATGCGAATGGCTGAGCGGCGAACCTCCTGCGCAGACAGCTCCCCGGCTGTCGCCAAAATCGCGGCCGAAGTTTGCAGTACGTCCGTTACCTGCCGATCGATCAGTTGATGCACAACCGCCTTGCGGAGCAGATCGTCGCGCAAGTTGCTGTAAGCACCCCGCACGCGGGCCAATGCCTCGCGAACGAGCGCACAAGTTGCCAACTCATCCAGAGTCACCAGTTGCAGCTTCACGGCGTCGTCGGTGTCGTGTGCGTCGTAGGTCATGCTATCCGCCGCCTCGACCACCTGCACTTCCAACAGCGGAGCCAACCCCGTCATGGCGTACGACATTTCTTTGTCGGCACGCGTCGCTTGCCCCTCCAGCACCTCGTAGGTCAAGTTCAAGCCAGGGAACGCCGCATACCGCGATTCCAATTCTTCAGCCAATGTCAGTGCAAACTGGTTGTGCGAAAAACCACCATGACCGGTCAGGCACTCTTCCAGTGCGTCCTCGCCGGCATGACCAAACGGCGGGTGGCCGATGTCGTGAAACAGCGCCAACGCCTCAACCAGGTCTTCATTCAGTCGCAGTGACCTTCCAATCGTGCGGGCGATGGACGCCACTTCGTGCGTGTGCGTCAGCCGCGTGCGGTGATAGTCCCCCCGGTCCCCCGTAAAGACCTGCATTTTCCCGCTCAAGCGGCGAAAGGCCGACGAATGCACAACCCGGTCGCGATCCCGCTGAAACGGCCCTCGGTAATGATGCTCCGTCTCGTCATGCTTCCGGCCGCGCGAATCGGCGCTGTGCATGGCATAAGGGGCCAGCAGAACCGCCTCCCGCTCCGCAATTGACATCAATAACACTTCCGATTTTTCATCCATCCGATCATGATACAGCGAAGCACTTCTAACACTAACCCGACGCGTCAGCGAGGGGCTAGAACCCACCACCCCCACCCACTAGAGTGGATTTCCGAGTCTCCGAGCGGTCCGATTGCCATTCGCGGGGGTTATAGGCTTAGCCACCTGTTCGCTCTATGTCGAAATCCTCTCCCCATCGCGGTTTGACTCTCTTAGAGGTGATCCTCGCGATCGCCATCTTGGGCGGTGCGCTAGCCGCGATTGGCCAGCTCATTCGCATCGGAGCCCGCAGTGCCGCGGAGGCCCGCGACATGACCATGGCCCAGCTCTATGCCGAATCGCAAATGAATCGCGTGGCCTCGGGGGTCGAACTGCCCGATGCCGTCACCGATGCCCAATACGACGACGGCGGAAGTTACGTCTATAGCGTCGATGTAGCGGCGACGGACATCATGGGTGTCATGGCTGTGAATGTCACGGTCAAGCAGACCCCCGGGACATCGGTAAACCCGGTGTCGTTCACGCTCTCCCGCTGGATTGTCGATCCCGAATACGCCCAAGAACTGGCCGAGCAGGAAGCAGCCATGAAGCAGGCTTTTGCCGATGCTCAGGCCGCGGCAACCTCGGCTGAAGCCTCCGGCACGGCAGGCGCGACGGCAAATTCAGCCGGAGCTGGTGCCGGTGCGGCAGCGGCTGTCGCTGCGGGAGCAGGCGGTGCTGGCGGCGGCGGAGGAGGTGGTGGACAAGGCGGACAGCAGGGGAAAGGTGGCCAACAAGGCAAAGGCGGGCAGCAGGGCAAGGGCGGACAAGGCGGCAAAGGCGGCCCCGGAGGAGACAAGGGCGGACAAGGTGGCAAAGGCGGACCCGGCGGAGACAAAGGCGGTCAAGGTGGCAAAGGCGGCGGTCAAGACGGTGGCAAGGGTGGCCAGCCAGGAAAAGGTGGTGGACAAGGTGGCCAAGGGGGCGGCCAAGGGGGCAAGGGTGGCGGACCGCAGCAGGGCGGCGGAAACCGTGGCGGCGGCGGTGGTCCTCCTGGGGGTGGCGGTCAGCAGGGTGGCGGTGGCAATCGTGGCGGCGGTGGTCAAGGTGGTCCTCCCGGTGGTCGTGGTGGCGGTGGCCCCGGAGCGGGCGGCGGCGGCAACGCGGCAGGTGGTGGTGGACGCGGCGGTGGCGGCGGCTTCACGGGCGGCGGTGGTGGTGGACCTGGCGGTGGCGCTGGTGGACCTGGCGGCGGCGGCGGTGGCGGTGGAGGTCGCGGCGGTGGAACCTAAATCTGCTCTGAAATACCGTTCTCGACGGGCCGTGACACTGCTGGAGCTCTTGCTCGCGCTGGCGCTGTCGATTGTTGTGCTCTCGACGATCGCCATGGCGATCAACATCTATTTCAAAATGCTCGACGTTCGCCGTACCAGCCTCGAAGAGATGCAGGTCGTGCGCGTCGTTACGCAGCGGATGACCAACGATCTGATGATGATGGTGCAGCCCAACGAGCCCGACCTATCGGGTCTCGAAACGGCCATGAACAACGCCATGCAGGCCGCGGCCAAGCAGGTGGAAGCGGTGGCTGGCAGTGCGGGCATTCAGATCGGCGGTACAACCACGGGCGGTGCAACCGGCGGCGGAGGCACAGCGGGTGGCGGCGGCACCGGCGGACAAGCGGGTGGCGGTCAACAAGGAGGCGGCCAGGCCGGCGGTGGCCAAGCACAAGGTGGTGCCGGTCAGGGAGGCAGCCAAGGCACCGGCGGACAGGCCAGTGGCGGCCAAGGACAGTCGGCCAGCAAAACAGGCGGCACATCGCAAGGTAGTCAGTCCTCGGGCACCAATCAAAGCGGCCAAGCGGCCAGCGGCGGCACGGGTGCTTCGGGCACAGCCTCGGCCAGTGGCACAACCAGTGGTGACGCTGCCGCCACGACGGAAGAAACAACCCCGGCCCCCGTCGTGAAACTCGTGGGTAGCGCTGCCGAACTGCGTTTCGATATCAGCCGCCTGCCGCGCATCGATCAATACCAAGGCATCATGACGCAAACCGGCGAGCTGAGCGCAACCGATCTGCCCAGCGACGTAAAGACAATCGTCTATTTCATTCGCAGCGAGCAATCCGCCCAAGCTTCTGGTGGCAATCCAAACTCCCTCGGCGGCGAAGCCAGCACCGATGGTTATGGCCGCGGCCTCATGCGGGCCGAGTTGGATCGCGCGGTCAATCTGTATGCAGAATCGGCCGGCGGCACCGAGTCGGCTTATGCCGCAGCGCAACTTCTGGCCGACGAAGTCGTGGGCCTCGGCTTTGAATACTTTGACGGCACTGAATGGCTCACCGAGTGGGATTCCGCCACTTCAGGCGGCCTGCCGCGGGCAATTCGCGTCTGGCTCTCCATTCAGCCGACCTATGGAATGAGCGAGGAAGAACTCGCAAATCTCGCACCTGGCAAGGAAGTTCCCTCCACCGACTTCTATTTCGTCATCAGCCTCCCCACGGCCCCGCTTGTAGCCCCCACAACAACCGAATCGACCGAAAACACTGATCCCAGCACGTCCTCGTCCTCCACAGGAACCAGCGGTTCATCTACGGGCACCACGCAGGGGACGACGCCATGAACAACCATCCGCCCTCTTCGCGTCGCGGCTTGGTCCTCATTTTGGTGCTCATCGTGATCGCCATGTTGGCGCTCGGTGCGTACTCGTTCACCAACCTGATGCTCGCCCATCACGAGGCATCGCTGATTACCGGCCGGCAAACCCAAGCCCGTTCGCTGGTCACTTCCGGTGTTACCGCGACGCAACTCTTCCTCTCGCAGCCCGTTGCCGATCGCACCGACGCCGGCGGCTTGTACGACAATGCCCAGATTTTTAAAGGCATCACGGTCCTCGAAGACGACGATCCTAAGCAACGCGGCTTTTTCACCGTCGTCGCGCCCGGCATCGATAGCGACGGCGTCGTTAGCGGCATTCGCAACGGCCTGGAAGACGAATCCACCCGCCTCAACCTGAACGTCCTGCTCATTCTCGATAAACAACTAGCCGGCTCGGGGCGGACTCTGCTCATGGCGCTCCCTAACATGACCGAAGACGTGGCCGATGCCATTCTCGATTGGCTCGATCCCGACGACGAGCAGCGCGAACTCGGTGCCGAGGTCGAGTACTACTCCGGCCTAACCCCGGCTTACGGAACCAAAAACGGGCCCGTCGATACGGTCGAAGAGCTGCTGCTGGTGCGCGGCGTCACGCCGCAACTGCTGTTTGGCGCGGATAGCAATCGCAATAACCAACTCGATCAACACGAACTGCTCGAAGAAAACAGTGGCGACGCTCCCACCGATCCCGACAGCTTTCGCGGCTGGTCCTCCTATCTCACCATTTACAGCGTGGAGTGGAACATCAATCCCGAAGGCAATCCCAAGACCTATCTCAACACCAACGACCTCAACAAGCTCGTCGAAGATTTAGAGATCGCCAGCTTTCCCCAGGAGTGGATCACGTTCATCGTCGCTTATCGCCAGGCCGGGCCAACGGGTGCCGGCGGTGTTTCCATCGGCGGAGTTACGAACGCTCCAGGCGCGGTTACCCTTGGCACGCAAGTCCAGACGGGCGAGCTGAACATGGACCTGCCGGCCACCACTCCCATCGCCAGCGTGCTGGAACTAGTTGGCGCGCAGGTGCAATACACGTTTCAAGGCGGAATGGCCCCCACGACGCTCACCTCCCCCTTCACGGAGACTGCTTACACCACCTACCTCTCGCAACTCATGGATTATGTCACGGTCAACCCGGCCGCGACCATTCCTGGCCGCATCAACATCAATCAGTGCTCGGCTCTTGTCCTGGCCGGAATCCCGGGAATGACGGCTGACATTTCCGCCAAGATCCTCTCCCAGCGCACCATTGATGCCACTAGTGCCGACCCCTCCCGCAAGTACGAAACCTGGATTCTGGCCGAAAACATCGTCACATTGGCCGAAATGAAGGTTCTGATGCCGTTTATTAACGGCGGCGGCAGCGCCTACCGGGGGCAAATCGTCGGCTACTTTCAGGGGGGGCAGGCTTCCAGCCGGGCCGAAGTCGTTTTCGATGCTACCAGTCCGTTGCCCCGCATAGTATTGTGGAGGGATCTGACGCATCTGGGCCGCGGTTACTCCCTGGAAATGCTCGGAACGAGCTACGCGCAGTAAAACCTTTTGAATTCCTAGCCTTCCGACCTCCTTCTGCCCTCTGCGCGAAACAATCGGCTCTGTTTCTTGTTAATTCCTTTGTGCTTGGTCATTGTTTTTCGATCGATTTAATAACTCGGTGAATTGATGTCTCGTCTGATTGCCCTCGAATGGGACGCTAAGGAAGCCCGTGTTGCGGTTGGCCGCAAGCGTGCTGCCGGTGGCATCGCCATCGACCAGGCCTTTTCGGTCCCACTGCCGGTACGGGAGGAAGGCTCCACCGTCGAGCCCGATGTCGGCGCGGTTCTGGCCAAGGCCTTGGCCGAGCATGGCATCTCCCGCACCGAGGCGATGGTCGCGGTTGGCCGGGCCAATATCGAACTCCGCTTCCTTTCGACTCCGCCGGTTCCGACGGAAGAACTGCCGGAAATCGTTCGCTTTCAAGCCGTCCGCCAGTTCACGACGCTCGGCGAAGACTGGCCGCTCGATTTTGTGCCCCTCGCATCGAATGCCGATGGCGGCATGAACGTGCTGGCCGCCGCGATTGCCCCCGAGCTGCTCGAGCAAATCCGCAAGGCTTGCGCCGCGGCGAATATCACCATTAGCCGGCTGGTCCTTCGGCCGTTTGCCGCGGCTGCTCTCCTGAAAACCCAGGGGGACGACGGCAAGTGCCGCATGATCGCCGATCTGTTGCGTGACGAGGCCGACCTGACCGTGCTTGTCGGCTCGCAGGTGATCTTCCCCCGCACCGTGCGTTTGCCTTCCGTGGCCGATGCCGACGTGCTGGCCCGCACGCTGCTGGCCGAAGGCCGCCGCACGATGATCGCGGCCCAGAACCAACTCGGTGGCCGCCGCGTTGAGGAAGTTGTCATCTATGGCGACGGCACGCACCACGCCCCGCTCAAGCAACTCCTCGAAAAAGAGCTGTCGGTAACCGTCCGCCTGGTCGATCCTTTCGAGCACGTCGAGTGGGCCGACGCCAAAGCCAAAAAACCCGAGTATCCCGGCACGTTCGCTCCGCTGTTGGGCATGATGATCGACGAAGCGGCCAGCGTCGCTCCGGTCATCGACTTTTTGCACACCCGCAAAAAGCCCGCCCCGCCCAATCAAAGCCGCCGCCTTGTCTCCATCGCCGCAGCCATCGCGGCTGTCTTTTTGCTGGCATTCGGTTTGATGCAGTGGCGATTGTGGAGCCTCGACAGCGAGTTGAACACGCTCCGCACCAACCGCTTCAAGCAAGACAAGCTGGCCAAGGAAAGCGCCAAGCCTATCAAGGACGCCGATCTGCTCGATGCGTTTGCCGCGAGCGACATCACCTGGCTCGACGAGTTCGCCACGCTTTCGAGCAAGCTGCCGCCGCCCGAAGGGGTAATCGTCAGCGAGCTCACCGCCCAAATTGTGCCCAAAGGGGGCGGTGGTACCATCAAAATCACCGGCCATGCCGAAACTTCCGAGCTGGTCACCAAGCTCGAAGATAGCCTCCGCGATAAGCAACACAATGTCAGTGGCAAAGGGACCGCCCAAGACCCCGACCGGCAGTACTTGCCCTGGACCTTCGACGAAACCGTGACGATCGCGGCCAACGTCGCCAAGCCGGCGGCTGCTAGCCCCGCCGCCAAGTCCACCTCCCCGCCCACCAAGACCGCTGCGGCTCCTGCCGCCAAGATTACAGCGGCACCTGCCGCCACGGGAGGTGCGAAGTGAAAACTTCCCGCGAACGATTATTCGCTCTCATTGCCGGTTGTATCGGCGTCTGCGTCGTCGGTTTCTTCGTGTATAGCTGGGTCGCTGGCCAGTTCAGCCGCCGCGCCCAGGAAAAAGCCCGCCTCACCGACGAGTTGCGCAAGTTCGATAAGACGATCACTCTGGGGAGCGCCGCCTCGCGCAAGCTGGCGACCTACGAACAGCGCTCGCTGCCGGCCAATCCCGAAATCGCCCGCACGCGCTATCAAAGCTGGCTCGTGACCGAGATGGAAGCCGCCGACTTGAACGAGCCCGATGTGCGGTTTGTCACCTCGATGGGCGGTGACAAAGACCTGTTCATCAAACAAACTTTCTCGGTCGAATCGCACGGCACGCTGCCGCAAGTTGTTTCGCTCTTGCACGCCTTTTATCGCGTCGATTGGCTGCATCGCATCACGCGGTTTTCGTTGCGTCCGGTCAAAGACAGCAAGCTGTTGCAGTTCACGATGCAGATCGAAACACTGTCGCTCAAAAAAGCGGCCAGCGTCGATAAGCTGGAGCCCCGTGCGAGCGAACGCCTCGTGCTGGGAAGCGCCGACGACTATCACGACCTGATCCTGGGCCGCAATTTGTTTGGCCCCCGCAACAACGAGCCCAAGGTCACCATCAGCTCTTCCTCCGATGTGTTTCTGCCGCGCGAGGTGGAAATCACCGCTAAATACGAAGACGCAGATCCGTTCGATTACGTGCAGTTCGAGTTGGTTCAATCCGCTTCGCCCGACGCCAAGCTCGACCCTGTCACCGGCAAGTTTTCGTGGACTCCGAAGGAAGAAGGCAGCTTCGAGTTCATCATTCAGGGCGTGGATGACGGCTTTCCGCCGCGCCGTTCCGCTCCGCAAAAGTTCGTTGTGAACGCCAAGGTTCAGCCGCCACCCACCAATAGCGCCCCCACCTTCGATTTCTCCAAGTTCACCCTGCTGAGTGCCGTGCTCGATTTTGACGGCAAAGGGGAAGTCTGGTTGCATGTGCGTCCCACGGGCCAAATGGTCACGCTCCACCAAGGGGACCAGTTCGAAATTGGCACCGTGAAAGGAACCGTCTCCGAAATTGGCGAGTTCGATTTCTCCTTCGATTTTGAGGGGAAGCGTAAAAAACTGACTAAGGGGGATTTGCTCGACCAGGCCAAAGCCGTCGGCGACATTCCCCAAGTCGCCTCCCCCGCCCGCGCCCCGGGTGCAGAGGTCGAAGTTCAGGCCAAGCCGGCCGACAAGGCTTCTTAGCCGACAAGGTTGCTTAGGCTTTCTAATAGCCTCTCGTCTGGGTTTTAGGCCAAACGCTCAACTCGGTTGAGCGTGATGCGGTCGGTTTTTGTAAGTTGTTTTGTCATTGCGGTTTGCGGATTTTTGAAAACCGGCGAAGCGCTCAACTTGAGCAGTTATTGAGCGGTTAGTGAGGGGTTCCAGGTTCAAAGTTGGGTTAGAGTCGGCGCGCAGAAGGGGTGAGCCTCACGCGGAGACGCGGAGGACGCGGTTGGGCGAGCGAAGTTGCCCGCCGATTGATATGCCCTCACCTGGCCCTCTCCCAGAGAAGCCTATTCGCATAGGCGCTTGGCCGAATTGTCAAAGAGCAGGCGGTTCGTCTCTGCGCGAGGCGAGCGGATTATACACGAGGGTTTTGGCGAAACTGGCGAATAGTGGACAAAATTACCCTTTGGCGTCGGCGCAAGGGTTTGCGGCTGTGGGGGTTGTGACTATTTCCGGAAAAATGGATCTATTTGGGGCTTTGTGTAGGGGCGGGGTGGAGATTAGTCGTGGGTTAATAATGGCCAGTTATGCTTCGCCAATCCCAAACCGCTACCTTTGTCCGCCAAGTTGCGTGGGGAGACCGCCGGTGGGATAGTTAGGCGTGATAATTAGGCGGGCAGAAAGAAAGGGGCCATGAAAACATTTGCAACCTCAGCGACAGTGGAAGATCACGGGCGGGTGCATCTGGCTGACGTACCGTTTGCGCCGGGGACGAAGGTCGAGGTGACGATCAGCGAGAAGGCGATTACTAGCTCGACTGTTGAACCAACGAAACCCACAGAGTCACTCGCCAGCGTGAGAGAGTTATTCACGCGCGTAACGGCGAAAAATACGGAGTCGATTGGGCCGCTGTGTCGCGAGGAGCTTTATGACCGCACAGTTCTTCATTGATACCAACGTGCTGGCCTATGCAGCCTCAAACGCCAGCGCGGATCAGACGAAGCGCGACTTGGCTCTGGAATTGCTCGATCTTCCTGACTTGGCTTTATCAGGGCAGGTTCTTGCCGAGTTTTATGTCGTTGCCGTCTCGCCGAGCAAGCTGAATCTGACGCATCCTGAAGCAGTTATTCTCCTCACGGGCCTTAGTCGCATTCCAACCTGCCCGATTACGCGCGAACTCGTCATGGAAGCAGTCGAGCTGCGGGAACGCTACCGAATCAGCTATTGGGACGGAGCGATCATCGCCGCAGCCAAGCAGATGGGCTGCATCACCGTCTATAGCGAAGATCTTAATCCAGGCCAGAACTACGACGGCGTGACTGTCGTCAATCCGTTTGCTGCCAGTGCGAGAAAAGAGTAGCACCGGGGAAGGAAGGGGAGATTCTGGTTTTTGGAAAAGTAAAATGTCCCATTTTTCATTCCAGGACATTTTCATGTGCAATAGAGCCGGTCTAGGTCGAAGCCCATTATTTTTTGCTTCTCGTAGTAGGACATCTCCATTGGAAACGGCAAGTGTTGATAAATCGAAGCTCTGTGGGGCGAGTTACGAAGGTCGGAACCAGCCAGCGTCGCTCCTTCATAGCCCTTTGGCACTTCATTATTTCGGCCCATTGCTCGCAGGCACGTGTAGTGCCAAAGAAACGCAGAATGGCGTGTGCTGAACTCACCAACTCGCTGAGAAATGTTATCGCCAATTGGAAGGAGTACCTTGATTTCCCCACATTCAAATCTCCCATCACCTAGCGGGTGCATGCACCCGATAATCGTCTCAGGGAATTCAACTTCCCGTGGATTGACGGGCAATCGACTAATGACTTGCCACGACTCTCCCAATTCGTCGGAATCCACAAACGCCCCACGAATAAGCTTCGCAGACGGCGTGTAGGTCGGCGTATGTGAGACTGCCGAGTACATTTCGACCAAGAGTGCTTTTCCAAGTCCCGGTAATGGTGAATCAGCTGGGAGCATGCGTTGCTTGAGACAAGCATAGACATCCAACACGACACGACCGAAAACATACGTTTCGTCAGGCAACGGTACAGCGAAGAGGATTCCATGTGCGGACTTCTTCATTTTCACTCCTAGCACGGATCGTGCAACTGCTTGAATTGGTTGTATTTTACCTGGGTGACGGGTGTTCTGATGTTTTCCAGTGCTGACATTCCGGCGGGGTGGCACGGATGAAATAGCAATGTGTGCCACTGGCTTGCCAGTGCTGGATCGAAACGGTTGAGGCTGCATTTCCGATGGTTTTCCAACCTGCTTCGGACAGAGGGTGACCCCAACGAACAAGCCAACATTTGCTTCTCTGGCAGCGGTGGCTTTTTTGCATTTCGGGTGGCTGTCGGGTCGCGAAGCGAACCACGGCTAACACCCCCATTCCCTCTTCCATCACCAAACCCACCACCAAGATAGCCGCCTCCCTTCCGCCACCCCGACCTTCCCCTCTCCCCGCCCCAACCGCCCCTCCCAATCCTCAATCTCAAATCTGCGCTCCGCACTTCCCCTCACCCCCCTTCCGAGAATATTTCCCAAAATCCGGCCCGGTTTTTTCAGCCGTTTGCAATGGAGATATGAGAGGGGCATCCTTCTTCCCCTCCGCGCCCCCGCGTGAGTACCCACTCCCCCTGTGCGCATACCCGACCAATGACAAGTGACCAATGACAAACGACAAATGACCAATGACCAATGACAAATTCATCTTGAGCGACCACCCCATCCCCCCCGAAAACCCAACTCCAAAACCATCAACAACTTACAACCACCAAACTCCCCCCCCGCCCAAAAAAACTTCCAATCTTTAGCGCCACGCACCTCGCCGCCGCCAACTTGCGGCGACGGAACGCGAGCGCTACATTTGGCTGTCGTCATTTCTACTTGCTTGTTGCGGAGCCGTGCTATGCAAAAGTGGCCTATTGGTGTGTTTGCCAGCGTTGATGCGGGATTGGGCGTGAAACTGGAGGTGGCGCACGATTTGGGCGTGCCGACGATTCAGCTTCATGCGCCGCACCAGGCCACGCGAACGCAAGCCAATGCCGACGCGTTCCTGAAGCGGCTGGCCGGTTATGGCATCCAATTAACGTGCGTGTTTGGCGGCTTTGAAGGGGAGAGCTACGCCGATATTCCCACGGTGGCCCGCACCGTTGGCTTGGTCCCGCCGGAAACGCGGGCCGCCCGCACGAAGGAGCTGAAAGAGATCGCCGATTTTGCCAAGCTGCTCGGCTGCGGCGCGGTGGGCCTGCACATTGGCTTCGTGCCGCACGACCGGTCGCTGCCGCTGTATCAGGAAGTGGTCGCCGTGGCCCGCGATGTGTGCGATCACTGCGCGAAGCACGGCCAGGGGCTGCACCTGGAAACCGGACAGGAAACGGCTGACGACCTGGTGGCCTTCATTCAAGACGTGGGGCGCGACAATCTGTTCATCAACTTCGATCCGGCCAACATGATTCTGTACGGGACCGGCGAGCCCATCGCCGCGCTGAAAAAAGTGGGCCGGTACGTGAAAAGCATTCACTGCAAAGACGGCAAATGGGCCGCGAACCCTGGCCAAGAGTGGGGCCAAGAAGTGGCGCTGGGCCAGGGGGACGTCGGCATGGAAAACTACCTGCGGACGCTCAAGGAAATTGGCTACGACGGGCCGCTCACGATCGAGCGCGAAATTCCTCAAGATCCCGTGCGGCAGAAAGCCGAGATTGGAGGGGCGATTAAGCTCTTGAGCGAATTAAGAGCAAAGGTGTTGGCTTGATCGTGATGGTAGAATGGTAGGGAGAGGCCAACCATGCACGAGCGCATTTCTATCGACCCAAAAATTTGTCACGGCCAGGCGTGCATCAAGGGCACACGCATTCCCGTGGCCCAAATTCTGGGCATGTTGTCTGGCGGTGACACGATCGACGCCTTGTTGATCGCTTATCCTGCTCTCCAGCGAGATGATATTCTCGCGTGCCTTGAATATGCCGTGTCTTAACTACTTAGTCGAACGAAGCGATTTCAAGGAAAACCGCTGATTTCACGGATGGACGCGGATTGAACGAATGCTTCCAATGTCACGGTCCGCTCGCCTTACATCCGCGAATTCCGCGCCATCCGCGGTTCCTTACTCGTTCGTACAGCTAAACAGTTACCAAGCATCAGACGCGCGTCGCGACCAGTGGCGCTTCTTCTTCCACGGCCGCGCGTCGTGCGGGGGTCAATGTTGGCAGCGCGGATGGAGCAGTAGCTGGCAATACTTGGCCACCCAAGTGACCGCGAAACTCCATCAGCAGGCTCAACAGCGCGGGAACGAAGACGAGCGTGACGATGGTGGAAACCAAAAGACCGCCGAGCAGCACGGCGCCGATGCCGCGGTAGAGCTCGCTGCCGGCACCGGGGGCGAGGACGAGTGGCAACAGACCGACGAGGCCGCCGATCGTAGTCATGAAGATGGGCCGGATGCGGGTGCGAACGCTTTCGACAACGGCCTGGCCGATTGGCAGGCCGTCCTCGCGGGCGTGAACGAGCGATTGCTCGACAATGAGAATTGGATTATTCACCACCGTGCCGACGAGCATGATGAAGCCGAGCATCGTGAGCACGTCCAGCGGCTGCAGCACCCACAGGTTCAAGAGCCACAGACCCATGAAGCCGCCGACCGCGCCGATGGGGACGGTAACGATGACGACAAACGGATAGAGCCACGATTCGAACGTCGCGGCCATCAGCAAATAGGTGATGAGCACGGCCAGAGCCAGATTCCACTTGAGGCTGGTCCAGGTGGAGCGCAGTTTGTCAGCCGTGCCGGCCAGGCCAATGTTGTATCCGCCCGAAAGCTCACCGCTCGCGCGGAGCGGGTCAATGACTTTCTGGGTAATCAGGTCCATCGCCGCTTCCAAAGGCATTTTGAGCGGCGGCGTAACCTGCAGCGTAATTGCCCGCTGCCGCGTGCGGTGGTTGATTTGCTCCGGGCCACTTTTGATCAACACGTGGGCCACGGCTTCGAGCGGCACCAGTTGACCCGCGGGCGTGGCGATGGGCAGCGACGCGAGACTTTGCGAGCTTTTCGCATATTGCTCTTCGCCGACGATCCGCAGATCAATCTTGTCGCCGCCGCTGAAATAATCGGTGGCATAGGCACCGTCCACGAGGGCATCGACGGCGTAACCCAAATCGGCGGTCGTAAGCCCCAGATCGGCCGCTTGATCGAGTTTGGGCACGATCCAGATTTCGGGGTTCGACAGGTCGAGGCTCGGCTGCGGAAAGACCTGCGTTTGCCGCAGCGGCGGTGTGCCATCGTCTTTCTTGCCGTCAGCGCGGGCCTGCACTTCGTCGAGCAGCCCGCCGATTTGGCCAAACATTCGTCCGCCCAGGGCGACCAGCTTGTTGATGTCGGGACCGGTGATTTCTACGTCAACGGTGCGGCCGGCGGTCAGTCCTTGCTCGAACAGGCTGGTTTGCTTGGCGACGAGAAAAGTGCCGGGCAGGCGATCGCCCAGCCGTTGAATGACGGGCACGAGCTCGGCGGCGCGGGCCGGATCAGCCGAGCGGACACCGCAGAACACCATGCGATTGCGGGCGACGAAGAAGAAATCTTCGATCGGTGGGCCATCGAGCTGTTTCACTTTGGGATCGTTGGGATCGATGTCCCAATAGGGCCGCAGCCCTTCTTCGACCGTGTTGCCCATCGCCAGCAACTGATCGAGGTTGTAGCCGGGGGGCGGCAGCAGAATGGCGATGCACAGGTTTTGATTGCCGCTGGGCAGGTACTCAACCTTCGGCAGGAACAGCCAGGTGGCCAGGCAGGAGCCAATCACGACGAACAAAACGAGCATGAGCCGCGGCATAACGCCGTGCTGCAACGATTTATTGACGTTCAGCAGCACATCAACGAGTTGGAGAGCGATTGTGTCGCAGACGGCGAGAAACTGGTTGATGGGGTACATCAGCGAGCCCATCAGTGACGAGCGGCGCGGCGATTCGAGATGGTCGTCGCCGTTTTCATGGGCGAAGTTCTCGACGTCGCGGCGGCGTTTGGTTTTTTTCAAAATGCGCATGGCGGCGGTGGGGACCACGGCCACGGCCACGAGCATCGAGAGGGCGACGGCGGCGCTGATCGCGATGGCGATGTCGCGAAACAACTGGCCTGCCTCTTCGCGAATGAAGAGCACGGGAATGAACACGGCCAGGTTGGCCAGCGTCGCGTTCAGCAGCGCGCCCCAGACTTCACTCGCGCCATTGATCGAGGCCTCTTCGGGGCTTTCTCCTTGTTGAAACCGGCGAAAGATATTTTCGAGCATGACGATGGCGTTATCGACCAACATGCCGACGGCAAACGCCAGGCCGCCCAAGGCCGGCACGTTCAGCGAACGCCCCAGCAGGGCCATGACCATGAACGCTCCGATCGTGCTGATCAAGATGTGCATGAAAATGACGACGGTCGAGCTGGCACTGCGCAGGAAGATCAACAGCGTCACGAACGTAAACAGGCTGCCCCAGAGCAGATTGTCGCGCACCAAGCTGACGGCTGATGTGATGTAATCGCTTTCGTCATAGACATGAACGAGCTCCAGCCCTTGCTGGTGGAGCAGGCTCTCGTTGAGTTCACGGTTGGCCTTCTTCAGCCGTTCCATGACATCGAGCACATTCGCGCCCACCTCGCGCATGCAGTTGACGGCGATGCAGTTGCTGCCAAAGCGGCGAACGAAGCCATCGGGCTTTTTGTAGCCCAACTCCGCGCGACCCACATCGCGTACATAAACGGGCAGGCCGTCGCGCCGCGAAAGCAACGCATCTTCGACCTGCTCGGGCGAGCGGAACTGACCGATGGTCCGCACAATGTAGCGGCGCTTCCCTTCCCAATAGTCGCCACCCGAAGTGTCTTCGTTTTGGCCGCGCAATGCGGTCCGCACATCGCTAATAGTGAGCCCGCGGGCGGCCAGCTTCTGCGGGTCGATAACGACTTGCAGCTCTTCCTCGCGGCCGCCGAGCACATTGGAGTTCGAGACGCCTTCGACGCGTTCGAAGGCCGCCTCAATGAAGTCCTCGGCGAATTTCCGCTTGGTCGAAATATCTGTCTCTGCTGGCAGCCACGCAGCCACGCGCGGATCGTCCTTGGCCAGCTTGCGCAGGCGCAACATCGTCAAGCCTTCGCTGCGGGCGGAATACGCTCGGTCGATTTCCGGCTTCAAATCGGGATGCTCGGCGGCCAGCTTCGCCCCCAGCTCGCGGGGCGGCACTCGCTGGCTGAGAATGAACCAGGCGATGGGCCGATTCGCCGCATTGGAAGTATTGATGACCGGTTCGCGGGCGTCTTCGGGATAGTCGGCAACCTGGGCCAGCTTCGTGTTGACCTTGATCATCGCCTCTTGCATGTTCATGCCGACGGGAAACTCCAGCGTCACCCGGCCCATCGAGTCCATGCTCTCGGACGACATCTTCCGCACGCCCTCGACGCTCTTGAGCTGCTCCTCTTGCTCTTGCACGATCTCTTGTTCGACTTCTTGCGGACTCGCGCCGGGCCACACCGTCTCGATCGTCAGCGTGGGAATCTCCACCTCTGGCGTGAGCTGCATCGGCATCGAAAACATCGCCAGAATGCCGAACAGCAGCACCAGGATGACGCCGACGGTGACCTTAACGGGGTTGTGGACAAAACCAGTTATCAGATTCATGAGACTTCAAAACCTATAAAGCTCTCCAACTCAAAGAGCGGGAACACTGATCTGCACTAATCCGCGCTAATCGTGGACCGAGTATTGATTGTTTGGATTAGCGAAAATTAGTGTTCCGCTTCTTCTATGGATATTTAACTTCCTTGGGTTCGGCTCGAATATCCTGTCCTGGCCGCACCCGCTCGTTCCCTTCCACAATGACCTGGTCGTTCTCCTTCAGCTCGCCAAACACAGCGATCCAGCTTCCCTGCGCGGGACCGAGTGTCACGGGAACGGGACTCACCACGGTCTTATCGCCAGCATTCGTGGCGACCAGAACCATCGGCGATTGTCCGCCCAGCACCACCGCGTCTTTGGGAACCAGCACGCAGGGCGTGGGCTTCCCCACGGCCAGCGTCACGCGGGCAAACATGCCCGCCTTCAGCACCGGCAGATTGTTTTCGATGCGGTTTTGCACGCGGACCTTGACCGGAAACGTGTGCGAGCGGGCATCGGCTTGCGGATTGATGACGGCCACGCGCCCGACAAATTTTTCGGGCGCGAGCGCCGGCACATCCACCGGCCCGGAGACAGTCGTATCGAGGTTGGCGATAAAATCCTCCACCACGGCGATCTCGACATCCACCTCGTTCAGCTCAACGATCTCTGCCACCGGGTCTCCCTGCATCAGCCACTGCCCGACCTCCGTGTGCTCGGCCGAAATCCAGCCGTCGAACGGAGCCTTCATCGTGTGGCGTTCGAACTGTTCTTCGA
>JANNTN010000582.1:0-4554 GCA_031394445.1 Anatilimnocola sp. | reverse complement strand
CCTCATCGCCCTCCCCGGCTGCGACAAAAACATGCCCGGCTGCCTCATGGCCATGGGCCGCCTCAACCGCCCCGCCATCATGGTCTATGGCGGCACCATCCGTGCCGGCTGCACGCCACGCCACCCCAAGCTCGATGTCGTCTCCGCCTTCCAAGCCTACGGCGAATTCATCACCGGCAAAATCACCGAAGAAGAACGAGCCGAAATCATCCGCTGCAGCATCCCCGGCGCCGGTGCCTGCGGCGGCATGTACACCGCCAACACCATGTCCAGCGCTATCGAAGCTCTCGGCATGTCGCTCCCCTACAGCTCGTCGATACCCGCCGAAGACCCGCTCAAAGTCGGCGAATGCATCGCCGCCGGCAAAGCAATCCTCCACCTGCTCGAAAAAGACCTCAAGCCCCGCGACATCATGACCCGCGAGGCCTTTGAAAACGCGATAACCATCGTCATGGCCCTCGGCGGCTCGACCAACGCCGTCCTCCACCTCATCGCCATGGCCCGCTCCGTCAACGTGAATCTCACGATCGACGACTTCCAAAAGACTAGCGACCGCGTCCCCTTCATTGCCGACCTCAAGCCCAGCGGCAAATACGTCATGGAAGACCTCCACCACGTCGGCGGTACGCCCGCCGTGATGAAATACCTGCTCGAAAAAGGCTTCCTCCGCGGCGACTGCATGACCGTCACCGGAAAAACGATCGCCCAGAACCTCGTCGAAGTCAAAGGCCTCGCCGAAGGCCAGAAAATCATCTACCCCATCGAAAAGCCGATCAAAGATTCCGGCCACATCCGCATCATGAAGGGCAACTTCTGCCCCACCGGTGCCGTCGCCAAAATTACCGGCAAAGAGGGCCTCAAATTCAGCGGCCCCGCCAAGTGTTATGACAGCGAAGAAGACATGCTGCACGGCCTGGAGCAAAAGCAAATCCAAAAGGGGGACGTCATCATCATTCGCTACGAAGGCCCCAAGGGCGGCCCCGGCATGCCCGAAATGCTCACCGTCACCAGCGCCATCATGGGTGCCGGCCTCGGCTCCGACGTCGCCCTCATGACCGACGGCCGCTTCAGCGGCGGCTCTCACGGTTTCCTCGTCGGCCACGTCACCCCCGAAGCCCAAGACGGCGGCCCCATCGCCTTAGTCCAGAATGGCGATAAGATCACCATCGACGCCGAAACCAACCGCATCGACATCGCCCTCACCGACGCCGAACTCGCTCAGCGAAAAGCCTCCTTCAAAGCTCCGCCCTTCAAGCACACCCGCGGCACCCTCTACAAGTACATCAAAAACGTCAAAACCGCCTCCGAAGGCTGCGTCACGGATGAATGATTTGAAGTTGGCGGCCAAGTGCATCCGTCGGGTATAATAGAATTCACTGTTTGACAGGAGAGAATAAATGACGGATTCAACCTTACTTTTGGATAAAGCACTGGAACTGCCTCCGGACGCACGCAAGGAGCTTGCCATGCAGATCTGGTTGAGCGCCGAAGAGGGGCCGAATCGGCCGTTGTCAAAGGACGAATTTGAAGCCATGCTCTTGGAGCGAATTCAGGAAATTGAAAGTGGCGAATTCGAGACAGTGGATGCTTTCGAGGCATTGGAACAAGCTCGCCAGCGCGTCGCGAAAGGTTCTTGATGAAGCTGCGTCTCACAAAGCGGGCGCTGTGGGAATTCGACCAAGCAGTAGATTGGTTTAGAACGAAACGCCCTTGGCTTGTGAACCAATTTCTCCAAGATGTACGAGAGGCATTTGAGCAAATCCGACGCGGGCCCGAAAAGCTGCCGCGTGTTGAGGTAAAAGTTGGCAACACAAAACGTGAGTGGCGACGAAGACTCCTTAAACGATTCTCCTACATCATCGTTTTCTTTATTTCTGGCGACACCGTCGTTGTTTGCACCGTCTCGCACACCAGCCGGGATTGGACTTCCGAACTGACCGATCGCGAAGAGTGAGTTTCTTTTTTCCTTGCAATACGAACACATCACCTCCGACCAACACCTTCGCGATTTCTGCGAGACGATCGCCTCTGCGCCGATTGTGGCTTACGACACGGAGTTCGTGTCGGAAGACAGCTATCAGCCGGATCTCTGTTTGATCCAACTTGCAGGCAACGAGCACCTGGCGATCGTCGATCCGCTGGAGGTGCAAGACCTCTCGCCGCTTTGGAACTTGCTGACCGCGCCCGGCCGCGAGACGCTGGTCCATGCTGGCCGCGAGGAGTTCCGCTTCATTTGGAAAGCGACGGGTAAGGCTCCTAGCGGCTGGTTCGATGTGCAAATTGCCGCCGGCCTGATCGGTATGGAGTATCCTGCTTCTTACGGCACCCTTTCGGCAAAATTGCTTGGCAAATCGATCTCCAAGGACGAAACCCGCACTGACTGGCGTCGCCGCCCGCTCACGCAGCGGCAACTCGAATATGCCCTGCTCGACGTGGCCGATCTCGAAGCGATTCGTGGTGTGCTGCACAAACGGCTTAGCGACCTCGGCCGCCTCTTCTGGCTCGAATCAGAACTGGCCGACTGGCAGCGCGATCTGGTCGAGTTCGAAACCGGCGAACGCTGGCGACGGCTGGGCGGCATCTCCAGTCTGCCGCCACGGGCGCTGGCTGCTGTTCGCGAATTGTGGATGTGGCGGGATGCCGAAGCCGAACGCCGCAATCAGCCGGTGCGCCGCATCCTCCGCGATGATTTGCTGATTGAAATCGCCAAGCGCCAAACCGACGATCAAAAACGCATTCGTGCCGTCCGCGGCATGGAGCGCGGCGATCTCCAGCGTTTCCTGCCAAAAATGGCCCAGTGCGTCGAAAAAGCCCTCGCACTCAAAGAGCACGAGCTGCCGCGGCTGGAACGCAAAAGCTCCCGCCCGCAGCTCAATCTGCTCGGCCAATTCCTCAGCACCGCCCTCGGCAGCATCTGCCGCAGTGCCCAAGTCGCTCCCAGCCTCGCCGGCACCGCCCAAGACGTTCGCGACCTCATTGCCTATCGCCTCAACCTCGGCGGCTTCGACGAAGGCGAACTCCCCGCCCTCGCCCAAGGCTGGCGGGCCGAAGTCGTCGGCCAGGTCATCGACCATCTCCTCTCCGGCGACCTCGTCCTCCGCATCACCGACCCCCTCGCCGACGAACCCCTCGCCTTCGAACGCCGCTCGTAGGGTTCAGGAGTCAGGGGGCAGGAATCAGGAGTCAGAGTGTGGGCTTTGAGCATTAGGAGTTGAGGGGGAGTGTAGGGTTTCGGTCGCGGTTTTTTTGAAAGCTCCTTTGCTATTAACTTGTGAACGTAAGTTGTTGTTGGAACACGGTTTGTGAGTTGAGCGTCGATCGGGAACGGTGCGCTAATGTTTAGGACTTTAGGGTTTGGAATTGCCAGGTATTTAGTGTCGGTTTCGATCTTCAGCGCCGCGAGATTTTTAGCCCGCCGCCGCGCAGAATGATACAACTGTATAGATGCGCGAAGAGCCGGGATTATTGGGGCCGGAGAGACGTTTTTCTGCGGAAAATTGTGCCCAGTCGCGGTGGGCGTTTGACGATGTCGCGAAGCGTCTGACGCTTCTGGCTTCGATTGCAACGCAGCTACTCTGTCGTTTACCGATACGGGTCGCCCGTCCCTGCCCCAACGATGCAGCACACGTGAAGTACAAGGCCGGGGATTACTAGGGCGAGATAGCCGACGACCACGGCGACAAACCATACGACGCCGTTGATTACCTGCCCCTTATAAATCTGGCCCAATCCCGGTATGAAGAAACTCAAGACCATCGCAACCCCCGGACTCCACCGGGCTGCATCATGCCAACGTGGGTTTGCTGAATTACGTTCACGTGGACTGGCTGCGCTGCCGGCATCATCATCGGCATTGGCATTGCCGGAATCGGCATCGAAGGCTGCTCACGCGGACGGCCATCCAAAAACTCGTTGCAATGGCGGCATTTGATCGCGCTGGCGGCAATAGCTTCACCGCAGAACGGGCAGGTTGTGCGAGAGGCGGGTAGGTTCGTCTGCGTTGTTGTAATCGCGGCAGGGGGCGGGGCGGTGATAAGGTTTCCACGTGCGGGCGTAGCTTCCTTTGTCGATTTCCACGACCCCGTTTGCGGCTTGGATTCCTCAGGCGCGGGGCCAGCGGGAACAAGCTGAGTGAACAGCCCTTTTACCTTTTGGGCAGGGATAAACTCGCCTGTCTCGCCACGCCTTACCTCAGTGTCGGGCGTTATCTTTTGGCTGCTGGCAAGCTGCTTTAGCTGACGCGCGGTGAAGGGGCCATGCACCTTGTCCCCTTTCCGAACAAACCATACTTCCTCATCGCTCATTCATGCCTCTTCGCCCAAAGACGAGTGGTTCAGGTTTGGCAACTCAGGCGAGTGTAAGGCAACCGCTTCGTTTCGCATGGAGCCAGATTAACCCCACCAACTTTGAACCGCAACTGCTGCCAGAGCCCGGCTCTGTCATCCACCATTAGAAATGTCCCCCTTAGCCACCGATAGAAATGTCCCCATGCTGCCCTTCCAAAGGAGGGCGAAGAATGGAGACATTAGAGATGAGCAAGCGAGAGCGGAGGCG
>JANNTN010000550.1:0-1954 GCA_031394445.1 Anatilimnocola sp. | reverse complement strand
CGATGATTCCCTCGGTGCTAACGGTGGTGACGGGGCCGCTCGCGCCAGTGACGGCCAGATCGGCTGCGCCGAAGGTTACGCCGCCCGCAGCCGTATCGATGATCAGGCTGCCCAACGAGACGTTGCCGCCGATATTGCCGTTGAAGAAGACGCTACCCGTGCCGGCGTTGAGGACGAGGTCGTTGTGCTCGCTCGCCTGGCTGTCGATGCGGCCGCTGCCGTTGTTCGCGGCGGTGAATGTGATGTTGCCAGCGCCGGAACCGGTGTCGAGCGTCAGGTCGCTGTTCAGCGTCACGATCCCGTTCAAGCGGATGTTGGCATTGTTGGTTGTGAACGTGAGGAGGCTGTTGCCACCGTTGAAGACGATTTCGCCCGAGATAACGCTTTGTGAACCGAGATCGATAGTGCCATTGGTGTTAATCAGGTTCACCGAGCCAGTTGTTCCGGTGCCTGGCGTTTCCGTATCTGCTTCTCCAAAGATGATTTGCGAGGCATTATCGACAGTCAGTGACCCGAGTTGCCGCGTGGCCCCAATGTCTTCGTTGAATCGCACGGCTCGCGATCCAGAGTTGAGAATCAGATTGTTGAATTCCGTGGATTGACTGTCGATCGGGCTATCGTTGGTAAATACGATGTCGCCGTCGATTGTACTATCCGTGGCAATTCGCAGATTGCTGTCCAGCCGAACGGCACCATTCATTCGCACGCTGCCGCCGCCAGTGGTAATGACAGAGATCAGCGAATTCGCAGCTCCGCCATCGAACACGATGTCGTGATTGCCAATCGGACTGCTCGAACCGACGTTAATATTTCCCGTCGTTCTAACGAGGCTGATGGCTGCCGCATTCGCCGTCGATCCATCGCTGTCACCAAAGATCACACCGGTGGCAGCAGTAACGGTGAGGCTATCCAGCGGCGTTAGCTCACCAATGTTCCCGTAAAAAGCAGCGCCGCTGGAAGCAGTAATGATCAAAGTCGAGGTTGTGAGAGTGCTCCCGTCGTCATCAATGCTCTTGAAGAAAGTTACGTCGCGACCGGCGGTCGCAGTGACATTGTTGGTCAACACAACGCCATCGTTCAAAAAAATATCGGTTCCAGCGTTTTGGTTGGCGGAGATATAAATCAGATCAGCCGAGTCAACAGAAATCGACCCTGTTGTGGCGGTTTGGATGCCGTTCATAACGATGTCGGCATTTGTCGTCGGCGTCGTTCCCGGGCCAGATATCACATTGCCAACTAGAGAGATGTTTCGATTGGCGAGTATCTGAATTGTCATGCCCTGTGAATCGATAAGGATGCTGTCCGCGGCTGGTGTAACGGACAAATCGGATCCTCGAATAGAAATGTCTCGGCCTGCAGAGAGCATTGCGTTGATTGCGATAGGCGACTCATCCAGCCAAAATCCACCAACGCCATCGTTATCGGCATCGGCCCGAAGTAGAACATCTGAAGCGGCACCATTCGTTGTGACGGTAGCTCGGACGATAATGTCACGATCAGCGGAATACATAAGTGTCGTATGGCTTGACTGATCGAAATTGATGATTAAGTCTGGGCCTCCACCATTCAGAGTGATATCACCTGCACCTGAGATAAGTGCCGCATTAAGGACTGCGTTCGACACCGTAATCAGACCACCGACACCAGGGGTCGTGACGATTGACTCATTAACGGTTAACACACCGCCCGACGAAATTGTGACGTCTTCGCCATCGGTCGTGATGCCGCTGGTGGAGACGCTCATGGCCATGGCCGTGTCGGTCACGCTGCCGACGGTCAGGCTAGTGGCGTCGGTGTAGCTGATCGACCCGGTGTGGTTGGCACTCAGCGTCGCCACGTCGTTGATCGCGCTGTCCAGGCGGACCGTGCCGCTCCCCAGAATCTGTAATCCCGTGGCGGTGATGCCCCCAGTGGCTGTCTGCGACACATCGCCCGTGCTATTCAGCGTCAAATC
>JANNTN010000542.1:0-22120 GCA_031394445.1 Anatilimnocola sp. | reverse complement strand
CACGTGTCAGATTGCGTACCTCGTCCGCACGGGCCAGCGGGCACGGCTCGTCGTGCGGCCGGTCGAGGTCGTCGAGGAGACGGGCGGGGCCTGGCTCCGCGCGGTGCTCCCGCGGACCGGCGAGGAGCGGCTCATCGCGCTGCACTTGATTCACGCGCTGCGCATCCTGGCGCCCTGACGGCGACCGCCTGGAGTTGAGCCTGACGTGGACTGGCCGGAGGCACCGCGGCCGACCATGCTTGCCTCCCCGCTCCGCGAGAGAATCGAAGCAGCGGCGCCGGAGCAGCATCGGGAAGGAGACCAGGGTTGGCTCGCACGAACACCAGGAAACATCAACGTCGTCGCCCCGGCCGATAGCGGACCATACACGATATAGCTATGACCCGTGACCCAGCCGCAATCCGCCGTACACCAATAAATATCTTCCTCGCGATGATCGAAGACCCATTGAAACGTCTTCTTCACGAACAGGTTGTAGCCTGCCGTCGTGTGCTTGATCCCTTTCGGCTTTCCCGTCGAACCGCTCGTATAAAGAATGAACAGCGGCGTTTCGCTATCGAACGGCTCCGCCGGGCAATCGGCCGAAGCTGTTGCCATCAGCTCATGCCACCAATGATCGCGCCCGCTCTGCATCGCCGGCTTGTTGTCCACCCGCTGATACACGACACAGTGCTGCACGGTCGATGATTTTGCGAGTGCTTCATCCACCGTCTGCTTCAGCGGCAACAGCTTCCCGCGCCGCCACCCGCCGTCAGCCGTGATGACGACTTTCGCTTTCGCGTCATTATTACGATCCGCAATCGCCTCCGCCGAAAATCCTCCGAATACGACGCTATGCACGACGCCGATGCGGGCACACGCCAACATTGCTATCGCCAGTTCCGGCACCATCGGCATATAAATCGTCGCCACGTCTCCTTGTGTGAGGCCGAGGTTCTTCAAAAAACATTCGCAAACTTGCACACCTCGCGATGCATCTGCTGATACGTCAGCGTCCGCTGCTCCCCCGGCTCCCCCTCCCAAATGATCGCCTTCTTATCACGGCGCGACGTCGTCAAATGCGCGTCCAAGCAGTTGTACGAAGCATTCGTCTTTCCATCGACAAACCATTTCGCGAACGGCTCCTTCCATTCCAGAACCTTGCCGAACGGCTCAAACCAATGCAGCTCCTCGCGGGCCAAATCTCCCCAAAACTTTTCCGGATCGGCCTTCGCCCGCCCGTACAGCTCCTCGTATGCCTGCATCGAGCCAATTTTGGCCTTGGAAACGAACTCCACCGTCGGAGGAAACTTGCGATCCTCCTGCATCACCGTATCAATCTGTCCGCCACTCATGCCCGTTGCCCTCGTAGGGTGGGCTGTGCCCACCTTTGCGACCTAACAGTTGCCCGCCAAAAAGAAATAAGGTGGGCGCAGCCCACCCTACAAAAGATTAGTGACAACCAAGCCGCTTGTCACTACACGGTTAGCGCCGTTTCACCACCAGCACCGTCATATCCGCGGCGACCTGCCCACTGTGCAGCAAAAGGCCGCGAATCCGCGCGGCAATACTATCGGCCGAATCCGCCAGGTTCTTGGCAATCAACGAACAGAGCACGGCCTCGCCAATCCGCAGCCCGGCCGGATCGACGGCTTGCAGCACGCCGCTCGTCGCCAGCACCAACACTTCGCCGCGCCCCAATTTTGCCCGATCTTCGCCATATTCGAGCTCGGCAGCTTGCCCCAGCGGCGGCGCGTCGGTCATCGTCGCCTCTTGGCTTTGCACTCCCACCACAAAAGCCGCGCAGGCCCCTGCCAAACCGAGAGTGATCTCACCCGTCTCCGGCTCAATCAACGCATAAGCCAGCGACGCTTGTTGATCTCCGGGCGATGTGGCCACCAGCGACTCATTCACCCGAGTGAGTAACTGAGCCGCCGTATGCCGATACGCCGCATGGGCTTTCACGCTGGATTGCAGTGTCGCCGCGCTTAGCGTTGAAGCCAGCAGCTTTCCTTCCGCATCGCCAACTGCCAGAGCCAGCCGGCCATCGGCCAGCACCGACCAATCGTGAAAATCGCCACCCACGTCGTCGTGCTGTTCCGTCCAGCCGGCAATTTCATAGTCATCCATCAGCGGCGTCACCGAGGGCAAGCGTTCACGCTGCCACTGCTGCACAACATCAATCTGTTGATCGCGCTGTTTCGATTTCGTTCCCGCCGCCAGCAGCATCTCCCGCTCCAGATCTGCCGCGAGTCGCCCCGCGATGATCTCCAGAAAATTTGTCTGCTCCGCCGAAAAACCCCGCGGTTCGTCGCTAAAGATCCACAGCGTACCCAAAGGAATCGAGGGGCTCGAAACCGGCACGCACGCCGCCGACGGAAATTCCTCCGGGCAACGCCAATGCGGCATCAGCGAAGTATCTTCGAGCACCACCGCGTGCCCCACCAGCGCCTCCAAGTCGGCCATCGACCCCCGCAGCGGCCGCGCCGGCGCGAGTAACCGCTCTTCCGGCAAATTCCACATCGCCCGCAGCTTCAGTTCGCTCGTCGAATCATCGAGCAAATACAATCCCGCGGCTTGGCACCCCAGGCTCTCAGCCCCCGCCTTCAGCACCGCCTCCAGCCGCTCCGCCAAATGCAGTTCGTCGTTCCCGCGGGCCGCAACGGGAACACCCGCCGCCAATTCCGCCTCCCGCTGCCACACCGCCCGTCTAAGCCGATTGATCTCTCCCAGCAAACCCGCAATTTCCAGCGCCAACGGCCGCACATTCGTTGGATAGCCGTCTCGCCCCGTGGGGCGGGCCTCTGGCCGGCCCTTGCCATCACAATTTGCTTCGCATAACTGCGACTCTGCTTGCCTCAGCACCAACCGCCCCCCACCTTCCACCTGCGTCGCCCAAACTTCCCCATAGCCGATCGCCGCCTTCTCGTACCGCAATTCCCAGCCGGTCGCCGTCTCAAACGCCCGGCAGAGCGCGTCGATTTCCGTCGCAGCCACTCCCGGCTGATCGTCCGTTTGTTCCGTGTGCAGCCGAAGCTGTGCTGTCGATTTGTTGGTCACGCGATGGACATGTCAATCGTGGCATGAAAACCATCCGTGCCCTCCCGCATGTCTTCCCTGACCGCTACACCTTTCCATCGGCTAGCCGCAAACTTGCCTGTAGGTTGCCAACCACCCCCGCTACAATCGGCAAAGAACGGCACTCGAGGTAGGTTCCGCCGGCCCGGCGGAACTTAAAGCCACGAACAGCCCCTCCATTGAATTTTGCCGAGAGGTCGCCATGAATCCCTCGCAACAGGCCCTATACGACCAACTTCTCGCCCTGGCAATCGACGAACCGGGCGTAGAACAAACCTTCGCTCAGCGACTCGCTCGCGAGAACAACTGGAGCCAGCCCTATGCCGACCGCGTCGTCGTTGAATACAAGAAATTCCTGCTGCTGAGCACGACGTCCAACCACGTCGTTTGCCCCTCGGAGCAAGTCGATCAAGCCTGGCACCTGCACCTCACCTACACGCGGTCCTATTGGGACGATCTCTGCCGCCGCGTGCTCAATCGCCCACTGCATCACTCGCCGACGAAAGGCGGCCGCGAAGAACTGACCAAGTTCGTCGGCCTGTACGACCAGACACTCGCCAGCTACCGAAAAATCTTTGGTCAATCGCCCCCCGCCGACATCTGGTCACCCGCCCACCAGCGATTTTGCTCGGACGCCCGGCACATCACCGTCAACACCGACCGCCATTGGATCATTCCCAAGCCGCGCCTCCCCCGTCGCCTGCGTCCCCTCTCCCGCAACAGGCATCTTCTTGCGTGCGGCTTGCTGGCCTTTCCCCTCGCAGCCACTTGGAACCTCCTCGATTGGAAAGGGCCCGATTTTCTCGGCGCTTATGCGATTATCGCAGTCAGCGCGGCATTTTTGGCCTGGTTCGCCCGCGTCTTCCTCTACGATTCACCGGCAGAAACAGCCCTGGACGACAGCAAACCGCTCGACCACTACGAAGTCGCCTGCCTCGCGGCCGGTCCACAGCGAACGGTGCAGGCCGCCTTTGCCGCGATGGTGCAGGCCAAAACTTTGGAGCTTGCGGCGAGCGAAGCGAAAGTGATGGGCATTCTCAGAACCAGCCGCGAGATTCGCCGTGGCGAACCCCTCTCGTCCGACGCGCCACCGATTGAAAAGGCCCTGTACGATGCGGCCTTGGTTCCCGCCCAAAATTTGCGACCGCTATTCCGAGCAGGTTTGCCGGTTGCCAAAGAAATCAATTCCGATTTGCAGCGCCGTGGACTCGTCAATTCCGCCCTGCCATCGATTTGGACGCTCGCTCCCTTCCTCATCATGGCCACTCCACTCTTCATCGCCGTCCCCAAGCTCATCCTCGGCATGCAACGCGGGCGGCCCGTCGGATTTCTAATCGCTGCCGTCGTCGTCACCGCCGTCGCGGCCTTTTTGTTCCTCGCCAAGCCCCGCCTCACCCGCCTCGGTTCGGCATTGTTCGAAAAACTAAAACGCGACTACGCCACCACCGCCGACATGGTCCGAACCAGCCCCCCACAAACAAGCACAGCGGAAACCGGCTCCCTTCCCAACCCCGCCCTCTCCCCGGCCAACGTCGCCCTAGCCATCGGCCTCTTCGGTGCCGGCATGCTCGCCGCCGGCCCTCTCTCCAATGTGTACGCCATGCTCCCCCGCCACACCGGCGGCGGTGGTTGCGGCGGCGGCGGTTGCAGCACCATCAACGGAGGCTGCGGCTCCGGTTGCAGCGGCGGTTCCGGCTGCGGAGGCGGCGGATGTGGCGGCGGCGGCTGCGGTGGTTGCGGCGGCGGAGGCGATTAACCTCGTAAGCCGTAGCCGAATTCGTGAGAATTCGTTGCGTGCCACCGGCAGTACTCAGCCAGTGCCCATCGAAGCCAACGACGTCACCTCTACCTTCGACCTACCAACACTCACTCGGGCAGGGACTCATCACTAAACGATTACCGTCTGCTACTTCTGCCACCACCATGGCTCTGTGCCTCCGTGCCTCTGTGTGAGATTACTCTGGCCCCGCGTCCTATTAGCGTCTTCCATAGCCATATCCGGCCATTTCCCTGCCCGATTCGTGTAATTCGTTTGATTCGTGGTTGTCCCTGCCCTCTCCGCTGACTTCTCCTCGCAAAAATTATTTCCCGAATTCTTGGCGATATAACAAGAATTCCGTTCGGTTTTTTGCCCAAACTGCAATGTATATCTGGGGCATTCGATGCGCGCACGCCTTGCCGCGATCGCAAAGACAACTGGCGATGGCGGCGCTCATCTTGAGCGCACCCCCCGTCCCACCCATCGACGCAAACACCAGCCGTCACGGATGTTACAACTTTCAATACACCCCCTCGCCGAAAAAAAGTTGCGATCTTTAGCGCTTTGACCCAGCGACCAATCGATGTCCAATCCCAATTTCAATCAAATCGACTCCGCCCTCCGCCTTATCGACCGAGAGGTCTGGATTATCACCGCGGCTCATGGCAATCGGCGTGGTGGATTATTGGCGACATGGGTCTCGGCCGCGTCGATCGACCCCCAGCGCCCGATTCTGCTCGCCGGAATTGGCCCGAACCACTACACAGCCGAGCTTGTCCACTCCAATCGTGCGTTCGCGGCTCACCTGCTCCGGCCCGACCAGATTGAGCTTGCGTGGAATTTTGCGAGCGGCAGCGGCCGCGACCGTGACAAATTCGCTGGCCTCGCAGCGCGAACCTCGGACACCGCCTCACCTCTCCTTACCGACTGCCTTGCCTCGTTCGACTGCCGTGTAATCCACCACAACAACACCGGCGACCGCCTCTTCTTCTGGGCCGATGTAGTAGGCACACTCCGTGTGCCGTCAGTAACCGATGTAGTAGGCACACTCCGTGTGCCGTCAGTAAGTAGTGACGAAGCCCAAAAGCCCCTCCGCGAACACGCCTTCATCCAACAACTCACCCCCGACCAACGCCAAAAACTCCTCGCCGACCGCAATTCCGACATCGCTCTGAACCGCCCCCTGCACGAAAAATGGAGGACCGAAAACCAATGCTGAACCCCATCCCCGCCCCTCGCCACCGCTGCATCCCCTCATTTTTCTCGAATTCTTGCTGCCAAATTTATGCCAATCTGCCAAACTACCTTTCCTCCCGGCACCTCGGGAACCAAAATTGCATCTAGCGGCCCTCATAGAGATGCTACTGCCGCTTTGTCCCAACCCAAAACTCAGGCAAAACCAAATAGAGTGTACGAAACCGAGCGTTCCGACGGCGTAGCGAGCGAGAAGGCGATTCTCGTCCGCGTCATTCTTCCCAATCAAACCGAGGGCGACGACCCGCTCGACGAAATCACCGGCCTCGCCAAAACCGCCGGTGCCCGCATCGTCAGCGGCCTGATCCAACGCCGCGACACGCCCGACGTGACGGCTTACCTCGGCAAAGGCAAAGTCGAAGAGCTGAAAACTCTCGTCGAGCATCACGAAGCCGACGTCGTCATCTTCGACAATGATTTGGCCCCTAGCCAAACGCGCAACCTCGAAAAAGTCATCGGCGTCAAAGTCCTCGACCGCACCGAGCTGATCCTCGACATTTTCGCGAGCAACGCCAGAACGTATGAGTCCCGCCTCGCCGTCGAACTGGCCCAGCTCGAGTACTCGCTCCCCCGCTTGAAGCGGATGTGGACGCACCTTTCCCGCATCAAAGCGGGCATCGGCATGCGTGGCCCCGGCGAAAAGCAGATCGAAGAAGATCGCCGCCTCGTCGAGAGCCGCATCCACGAGCTCCGCGACGAACTGAAGTTGGTCGAAAAGCGGAAGGAACGAATGGTCGCCTCGCGCAACGATCGCCTCACCGTCTCGCTCGTCGGCTATACCAACGCCGGCAAGAGCACGCTGATGAACAGCCTCACCGGGGCCGGCGTACTCGCCGCGAACAAGCTCTTCGCCACGCTCGACACCCGCACCCGCCGCTGGATGCTCCCCAGTTGGGGACCAGTCCTGCTTTCCGACACCGTAGGCTTCATCCGCGACCTGCCCCACGGCTTAGTCGCCAGCTTCAAAGCCACGCTCGAAGAAGCCCGCCAGGCCGACCTGCTCATGCACGTCGCCGACGCCTCCAACCCAGCAGTGCTGGACCAGATCAGTGCTGTTTATCAAGTGCTGAAAGATCTGGAGATTGAGGAAAAGGACACGCTGCTCGTCCTCAACAAGGTCGATTGCCTGGAGGATCGCGGCAACCTCATCCCCGTCATGCAGCGCTATCCGAACGCCATCCCAATCAGCGCCCGCACCCGCGAAGGCTTCGACCAACTGCACGCCGCCGCCAGCGATGCCCTCAGCCGTTCGTTTGCCGATATCGATGTCGAAACCAGCGTCGCCAACGGCCGCATGCTCGCCTACCTCGCCGCCCACGGCGAGATCCTCAGCCGCAGCTACGACGAAGACCGCGTGATTCTCCACGTCCGCCTCCCCCAACGCCACCTCGGCCCCCTCCACGAAAAAGGCACGACGTTCAAGGACCACGAAACCATTCCCGGCCAGCAGTCCATCGTAGCACCAATCGTCATCGAAGACGTCGCATAGTAGTCCTCTCGCTCCGCGAGGGACAGAATCACGATAACCGCATGGTCCACCGGAAGATTTCCGGCCTCCGCACGATCATCACCGGTGCCACCAGCGGCATCGGCCGCGCACTGACCATCGAACTCGTTCGCCGCGGCGCTCGCGTCCTCGCAGTCGGTCGCCGCGCCGATCGACTAACTACCCTCGCATCCGAAGTCACTCAGCCCAGCAACTACCGTAGTCTCCCCGGCGACGTCACCAACCACGCCGATCGACGTGCCGCCATTGAACTCGCCCAGCGCGAGTTCGGCGGCCTCGATTGCTTGGTCAACAACGCCGGCATCGGTGCTCTCGGCCCCTTCGACCAGGCCGACGAAGCCCGCCTCCGCCAAATCATGGAGGTCAACTTTTTCGCCCCCGCCGAATTCATCCGCGAGGCACTTCCCCTACTCGCCACCGGCCACAAGCCCATCATTGTCAATGTCAGCTCCGTTCTCGGCCACCGCGCCGTCTCCGACAAAAGCGAATACTGCGCCAGCAAGTTTGCCCTCCACGGCTTCTCCGACGCCCTCCGCGCCGAACTCGCCCCCCGCGCCATCGACGTCCTCCTCGTCAGCCCCAGCACCACCTCCAGCGAATTCTTCGACTCCGCCCTCGGCACATCGAACCAAAACCACTACCTCTTCGGCGCAATGTCTGCCGAAACCGTCGCCCGCCGCACGGCGAATGCCATTGCCGCCGGCCGCCACGAAATCATCCTCTCCGCTGGCGGCAAGCTGCTGGTTTGGCTCGATCGCCTCTGCCCGCCGCTAGCAGATTGGCTCGTCCAACGCCAAGCGTGACAAGTTGCCGAGATCGCACATTTGGATTTACCGCTACATTTTCTCAACCACCAGGCAAATCCTTCCCGATAGGAACAGAACGACGCGCCATCATGCGCCAGCAGGAAGCAGCGGCGCGTCGAGGACTCCGGGGGGCAGTCATGGATGGCTTCGTTCGCACGCGGCGTTTGATTCGCCGTAGCAAGAAGGTTTGGGTTGCCGGCTTATGCGCCGCCAGCTTTGCTTGCGGCCATTGCTTGTTTGGCGACGACACGCCAGCAGAATCTCCTTCGCTCCTCAGCCAGTACCTGCAATCGACCAAGCAAGTCGTAGCAGAAGTGCCAGCCCCAACGGCTCCTTCGGCACGCCGCCAGTCGAACTCGGCTGTCAGCACTCCGCCTTCCACCGTTCCGCAGCAATCCCTCCGCGCCGAGCCCGAAGTCGATACCAGCCGCGTGCAGCAAACCGACACCTCGCCAATCGCCAACGACAGCCCCGAACAGCAACTGAAGAGGCAAACCAGCAGCCGCCGAGTCAAAACATCCAACCAACCTCAGCCCGATCAATCACAATCCGCTGCGACCATTGCCAAAGTAGAAACCCCAGTCACGCCGAAGGTCGAAGAGACAAATACCGCCGCCGTCGTCGCACAGCCTACCCAGGTCGTCGCCACACCTCTCGAAAATCAATCGCGGCCAACGGTCACGTTCATCGATGTCCCCAACAAGCCGGCCCAACAGCAGCAAAACCCGGCTGCGTCGCGAATGGAGATCGTCACCACGCCAACTCCACCGACCGACTCTTCGCGAACTGCCCATCCCGCTGCGGAAAACAAATCGACGCCCGCGACTCAACCGCAAATCATTGAGAACAACCCATTCTTCACGTCTCGCTCGCCGGCCCTGCGTGCCGACTCGATACCCGCAACGCAGCCAATGAACGTCAGCCGGCAGACAACTCCTCCGATGCTTGCCTCAACACCATCGAATACGCTTCGTACCGTGTCCGCCGTTGACGAAGATAATCTCCCGCCCATCGTCTCGCCCGATTCGGTTCCTCGCCCCGGCATGCGCAAGAAAATGCAACAAGCCGCCGCAGCCACGATCCAGCCAACGGCACCGACGCCCGTTCTCCGAATTGAATTAGGCACCAAGCAGCCAACAGCTCAGTGATTCGCCGCCAATCGCTGCGTCACTCCCTCTCTCTTTCGCTCCGTCACCCAATCGTGGCCATGCGCTATCTCTTCGCACTCCTGCTCGCCTGCCTCGCTGCCGCCGGCTGCCAATCAGCCAATCGACCGCACAAAACAGCAAAACCCACCCTGCCGTCCCCCTGGGAAACGGTGGCGAAGGCCGAAGCGGCTGAATTACCCGAAACCGACACGAACAAGGTTCGCTAATTCGGCTATTCCGCATCGTCCCGGCCGTGGCTCTGTTGATAGATCGCCTGAAGCACGGCTTCCACGTCGTTGTACTTGCGTTTCGTCTTCAGCACGCTGTCGATGAGCTTGCGAGCGTCGGGATCGGTGTGACCCAGGCTGCGGAGTGCGTCAAACGCATCGTGCAGCACGTCACGCTTCACGTCCGCCGCATGATCCTGGGAGCGAGCCACCAGCAGCGCGAATTTCGACATTTTCCGCCGCAGCTTGGCGATAATCCGCTCCGCCGTCGCCCCGCCGACTCCAGGCAGCGACGACAGGCCCTTGGCGTCCTGCTCCTCGATCATCTCGGCAATGTCTTTCACCGGTCGCACCATCGCCCGCAGAGCCTTCTTCGCCCCCACGCCATCGACCGAGCAAAACATCTCAAAGAACTCACGCTCGACCTCGGAGAGAAATCCCACCAAACGCGGCGTAACGCGGCCGCGCGACGGATCGCCGTCGTGATAGTAGATCGTATGCAAGCTGATCGGCTGACCAACCAGCGACTGCAAGGTTCGCCGCGACGATTCCGCGATGAAGACCTGATACTCGAACGGCGCGCAATCCAACGTCGCTGAATCGTCATCAAGTCGGAGCAAGTTGCCAGATATTTTGGTAATCACGCGTAGTGAGTGGTGAGTAGGTGGGTGGTGATTACAGTGAACGCGCCAAATCGCGCTGCAAATAATGATGGCACAGCGCGATCGCCATCGCATCGGCCACGTCTGGCGGTTCGGGCGGCGCGGCCAGGCCAAACTCGCGACAAATCGCTTGCTGCATTTGGCTCTTGGGCGCACGGCCATTTCCGGTCAACATGCGTTTCACCTGCGTCGAGGCATAGCTGCGCATCGGAATGCTCGCCTGCGTCGCCGCCAGACAGATCACGCCCCGGGCATGCCCCATCAGAATCGCCGTTCTCGGCCGCTCGTAATGTGAATAGAGTTCTTCAATCGCCAGCACCTCCGGCTTCAGCGACGCGATAACATCGCTGATCCCTTCGTGTACTTCATGCAACCGTGCCGCCAAGTCGCCCCGCGAGCGCCCGCGAATCATCCCCGCTTCCACAAGCACAAGTTTTCCCGGCCGTTTTTCGATGACCGCATAGCCGGTGATATTCAGCCCCGGATCGACCCCCAAAATTCGCACCGCGGTTTCGGCCGCAACTTTCACGAGCCGCCCCCAATCCGCCATTCCGTCGGGCCGCCCTTGCGGTCTTCGAGCGAAATCCCGGCCGCGGTGAGTGAATTACGAATCTTGTCCCCGGTGGCAAAATCCTTCTTGGTCCGCGCTTCGGCTCGCAGGTCGATGAGGAGTTCCATCAGCTTCGGCACAACTCCTTCGCCGCCGCCACCTCGCTGCGTCGGCGTACTGCGGAACAGGCCGAGTATGTTCGACAGTTCTCGCATGACGCCCGTCGCCTGCACGAAAGTCTTAATCTTGGCGTCCTTCACGTCGCTAATCTCTTCCAGCTTCTGCTGGTCGGCGTATTTGTTCAGTTCGCGGACCAGATCAAACAGGTCGGCAATCGCCCCTCCAGAGTTGAAATCGTCGTCCATTTTCTCCAGAAAGCTGGTCCGCAGTTTTTGCACCGCGCCGAGCAGTGCATCGCTGCCGGGATCGAAATTGCCCGCCTCCCGCTTCGTCGCAGCCGGCAAATTGAAGAACCGCTGCTTCGTGATCTTTAGAAATCGCTCGAAGAACCGGTAAAACGCCTCCAGCGCTGTCGCGGCTTCCGCCAACCCCTCATCGCCATACATCACCGTGCTGCGATAATGTGTCTTCAGCAAGAAAAACCGAATTCGTTCGCCGCCTTGCGACGCGATTACGTCGGCCAAACCACCTGCCCCGGCCGACCGGCTCATCTTCCCGCCGCCACCCGCCGATTGCTCGCGGTCGCTCTTCCCGCCGATCTTTCCCGAAGCTTCGCTCTTCCGCAGCAGTCCGTTGTGCATCCAATATTTCACCATCGGCTTATCGTGGCAGCATTCGCTCTGGGCCAGTTCGTTCTCGTGATGCGGAAACACCAGATCGAGACCGCCGCCATGAATATCAAATGTCTCCCCCAGAATCGCTTTGCACATTGCCGAGCATTCAATGTGCCATCCCGGCCGCCCCTTGCCCCATGGGCTGTCCCACGCCAGCTCGCCGGGTTTGGCTGATTTCCACACGGCGAAGTCACCCGGATTTCGCTTCTTCGATGCCGCCTCGCCCCCTTCGCCCTGCTGGTCATCCGGCCGACGATTGGAAAGCTTGCCGTAACCAGGGTCTTTCATCACGTCGAACAGAACATCGCCGCCGCTGGGATAGGCCACCCCCTTGTCGATCAACGCCTGCGTAAACTTGATGATCCCATCCATGTGCTCCGTCGCCTTCGGCATATGGTCAATCTGATCGACACCGAGAGCCCGCAGGTTATTCAAATAGTCGATCGTCATTTCGTCGGCGATCTGGCTCATCGGCACGCCCCGCTCGTGCTGCTGCGCAATCAGCTTGTCATCGACATCGGTAATATTCACAACCCACGTCACCTCATAACCCGAGTACGTGAGATAGCGCTTGATCGTGTCAAAAATCACCGGCCCCACCATGTGGCCGATGTGGCTCTCCTTATAAACGGTCGGCCCGCACAGATAGATGCCGACCTTGCCCGGCCGCACCGTCTCCAGCGGCTCTTTGTTTTTCGTCAGGGTGTTATAGACGCGGATTGTCATAGTTGTCTTAGGTTATCTCATTAGCTTGGGTTTCAACAAAGCAACGCACTGGGCGGCGATTATTTCCTCGCGACCAATCTCCCCTACTCCCTCTCCCGTCTTTGCCTTAACTCCGACCTGTTCAGGATCAATCCTGAGTATCTCGGCAATGCGATTACGGATGCCATTCTTAAAGATCGAGAGCTTTGGCCGCTGAGCAAAAATGATGCAATCCAGGTTTTCGATAGCCATTTGCCGGAGCATGACTTCATCGGCGGCCCGTTTAAGCATCTCCGCCGAGTCACGGTTTTTGTTCGCCGGATCGGTATCAGGAAACATCTCTCCAATGTCCCCCAGGGCCGCCGCCCCGAGCAACGCATCCGTGATCGCATGCAGCAGCACATCGGCATCGCTGTGCCCAACGGCGTGCTTGTCGTGCGGAATGTCGATGCCGCCCAGACGCAGCGGTCCGCCCGCCGCCAGCCGGTGCGTATCGTGCCCAATTCCCACGCGCATGCTCAAAACTGGAAATCCCTCTCCGCCGCAAGCAACGGCCACGAAATTAATCCATTCGAAAATCCCTTAAAAATCACCCGCCGCCGATTATATCCCCCCGCCAAAATCCCAACAATGCGACCTCAACCCATCTCTTTGCGTCTCTGCGCCTTCGCGCCTCCGCGTTAAATACCACCCGCGCACTGCCACCAACCCGCGCCTCCATTGCCAGCCCCGTATAATACAACCAATCCACTATCCCTCACTCGCCAAACAGCTCCCGCATGCCCACCGATACTGCCAAACCAACCAACCTCCGCCAGCTCCGCGATTCCGGCTGGCAATCCAAAACCGTCAAACGCGAAATTCACGACAACTTTCTCGCTGCGTTGGCCAATGGCGATGAGCTGTTTCCCGGCATCGTCGGTTACGACAGCACCGTCATCCCGGAAATCAACCTCGCCCTCCTCGCCGGCCACGACCAGCTCTTCCTCGGCGAAAAAGGCCAAGGCAAAAGCCGGCTGATGCGCGCCATCGTCCGTTTTCTCGACGAAGAGGTTCCCTATCTCGATATTCCCAGCGTCGCCGTCCACGAAGACCCACTGAAGCCGATTACAGCAGCCGCCAAACGCTTCATCGCCGACCACAACGAAGACCATGTCCCCATCGCCTGGTGGAAACGCGAAGACCGCTATGCCGAACGCCTCGCCCCCGGCACCAAATTCGCCGACATCATCGGCGAAATCGATCCGGCCAAGCTCATGGGCGGCATGAGCATGTCAGCCGAGGAAGCTCTCCACTTCGGCCTCATCCCCCGCATGCACCGCGGCATTTTTGCGATCAACGAATTGCCCGAGCTCGACGAATTGGTGCAGGTCGGCCTCTTCAACATCCTCGAAGAACGCGACGTGCAAATTCGCGGCTATCCGATCCGCTTCGACATCGACGTGCTGATCCTCTTCTCGGCCAACCCCAGCACTTACAACCGCAGCGGCAAAGTCATCCCGCAGCTCAAGGACCGCATCGGCAGCGTCATCCACACGCACTACCCGCTGGAGCGCGATCAAGGCATTGAGATCATGGACCAGGAAGCGGGTATCGACTTTGGCGGCGACTGGCCCGTCGTTGTCCCCTACTTCATGAAGCAGCTCATCGAGCAGATCACCGTCCAGGCCCGCAAGAGCAAGTACATCGACCAGGCCTCCGGCGTCTCCGCCCGCTTCAGCATCGCCAACTACCGCACGATGGTCGCCAGCGCCCGCCAACGCTCCGTCATCCTCGGCGAAAAACCCGCCGTCCCCCGCATCAGCGACCTCGGCCATCTCTACAGCTCCTCGCTCGGCAAGCTAGAGCTCGACCTCATGGGCAGCCATCAAATGTCCGAGCGACAAGTCCTCGACGCCACCATCGCCGAAGCCATCCGCGTCGTCTTCCACGAATACGTCGAAGAGCACGGCCTCTCCGAAATCGCCGAAATTTTCGGCAAAGGGGTCAAGATCGAAGTCGGCGACATGCTCCCCTCCAAGCACTACGCCGACCGCCTCAAACGCGTCCCCCCCGTCTGGGACAAAGCCTTCGAGCTCAACGCCTCCGGCGACCCCACCCTTCGCGCCTCCTGCGTCGAATTCGTCCTCGCCGGCCTCTACGCCCTCGAAAAAATCAGCCGGGCCCAGCAGCATGGGCGGGTGGTGTATGAGGTGGGGTAGGTCTGAGGATTGCCAATATGGATGACCATTTTCTCCAGCTCCGTGTGATTTATCGAGATCCGCCTGATTTGATCGAACTAGAGGTTTTGGTTCAATATCGGGGATGGACGGCTCGCTCGGCAGTGTATGCCTCGCCCCGCGGATTTGCCGATGATTGCAACCGCCTATTGGAATGGGCTCGTGCCCCGTCGAACCCAATTCTCGTAGAAGCGGGAGCTGACACCGGTATAGGTTCGCTAAAACTCGGCTTCTACACTATCGACCGTGCTGGCCATGTCGCTTGTTCAGTGACTCTTGCCACCGGCCAGCAATCGCGCGACTCAAGGCCCGCCGAGACATGGCGAATGGCAATAGAAATTCATACTGAACTTGGTCTGGTCGAAAACTTTGCTCGTGCCTGCATATCACTTGGGAAACGATTGGACGGCGACGCTTTGCTCATCGGCATGCCTTGTTAGTCCTTAACGGCCCAAGTGGCCCGTCGATGTCTCTTAGCCGCGAAGCGGTACAGGAATACAGCCTGGCGGCCTCGGCCCCAGGTACCATAATCGCCAATATTCTCATCCCCAGCCGCGAAGCGGCGTAGTCCCTTCCTCTGGACCTCCCTCACCAACCGCTTCCCCTCTTGAAATCTTGGATTGCAATTTCCGACAATCCATTTCTTCGCTGGGCTCACACCGCCCCATCAAACCAATTTGCCGCTACGCATCAGCCGCAGGACTTCTGCCATGCGCATCGTCGTCGCCGTGCGTGATATCATCGATGCCATGGAAATGCAGGGCGAAGAATCGAGGGCCTACCTCGATCCAACGACCGGTGAGATCGTCAATATCTCGGACGAAGACCGCATGCTGGCTGAGAATGACGTCGATCCGGCCGATTTGCCCGAGTGGCAACGGGATGCTCTGCCGCGCATTCGTGCGACGATGGAAGCCCTGGAGAACAATCGCCTTCTGGCCCTACCCGATAAGTTCGAAATCCACGAATGGGACATCATGCGGCGATTCGCCAATGAACGCGACGACGAAGACGAGCGGGAAGAGCTGCTGGGAGCGATTCACGGCTCCGGTGCCTTTCCGATGTTCAAAAGCTGCCTGCGCCGTCTGCAGATCGAGCAACAGTGGTATTCCTTCCGCAACGCCCGCCTCGAGCAGCACGCCAAAGATTGGCTCGAATCCCACGGCATCGCATTCCAATAACTAGCTCGATACTCGCCGCTGCCGCTCAGGCCCAGCCCGCGAATTAGTCCTTATACAATTATTTAACCGAATGGCGCGAACTCAGGGAAAACCGCTGATTTCGCGGATGGGCGCGAATTGAACGGACGCTTCGCGTGGTGTGGTCTGCCTGCATTTTATCCGCGATATTCCGCGTCATCCGCGTCATCCGCGGTTCCTCATTCCTCTGATACTTCGTAAGTTGCGTCCTCTCAATTCTGCCGGCCCACCAATAATTCACCCTCCCAGCGCATCTATACATCTGTACCAATCCGCTAAAACGCCGCCGCCATTTACCCTTTGCGGCAAAAAACAAAAAATCCTCCGCCCAGCTCCCGTGCATAACGATGCATAATCGTATTTATACAAATATACACTAACTCGTTCCGCCACAACGCTTTCCGAAATATGCATGCCGCCAAAAAAATAAAATCCCGTGCATACGCAGGGCTGTGTTCCCCACCCAAACGAGCCAATTTGTCATCTGCCACGCCATAACTGGTCATATTTGCAACGCGCCACCGTTTTCGTTCCAATGCAAGCCACCCGACCCCTCCTTGAGGCAGCCAACCCATGAAACCCGCTTCAATTCTCGTCGCTTTGCTCTTTGCGACACCGTTATTTGTGACGCCGTTAATCGCTGCTGAACCAGTCAAACCCTCCGAGCCAAAGACCCTAGTCGCCGTCGCCTGGCTCGCCGGCCATTGGCAAAGCCCCGCAGGTGAACGCGCGGCGGCCGAGGAGCATTGGTCCACCCCGGCCGGTGGCGCGATGCTGGGCATGTTCCGCCTGGTGAGTGGCGGAAAGCCGGGCGTGTATGAGCTGATACTGATCGAAGAAGAAGCCGACGGCGTCTGGATGCGGCTGCGGCATTTTCGACCCCAAATGGTCGCTCAGGAACAAGAGCCAATCAAGCTGAAGCTCACCTCGGCTGCAAATGAGAAGCTCGTTTTTGAAAACCCCGACGGTAGCCGGCCCAAGCGGATTATCTATACCCTCGTTGGCGACGACTTGATCGCGACGGTTGAGACGGAACGCGACGATAAGACGGCGGGATTTTCATTCAAACTGCGGCGGGTGAAATGAGCGGTTAGCCGAGTTTTTTCGTCAGTATTTCGATCGAACAGCACCTTGACCGGCGACTCGCGGGACGAGACGATACGGCCAAGTCGCACGGCTTATCTTTGTCCCCTCTTGTGAACTGCCATGAAGACAACTGCTGCATTGTGGGTTTCATTCGCTCTGCTGGCGCTCAGCCTGCTCAATATCGCCAGCGCGTTGGAACCCAAACGGGTTGCCACGGTCGAAGGAATCACGGAATACCAATTCGACAACGGCCTCAAACTGCTCCTCTATCCTGACGCTTCCAAGCCAACGGTAACCGTCAACATGACGGTCCTCGTCGGCTCTCGGCACGAAGGGTATGGCGAAGGCGGGATGGCCCACCTGCTGGAGCACATGGTCTTCAAAGGAACGCCGACCCATCCCAACGTACCCAAGGCGCTCCGCGACCGGGGTGCGTCGTTCAATGGCACGACCAACTCCGATCGGACGAATTATTATGAGACCCTGCCCGCGACGGACGACAACCTGGAATTCGCGATTCGCTTTGAGGCCGATCGCCTGGTCAACAGCCATATTCGCCGCGAGGACTTGCTCTCGGAGTTCAGCGTCGTCCGCAACGAGTTCGAGCGGAGCGAAAACTCGCCGCAGAACCTGCTGGGCAACCGGCTGATGGCTGCCGCGTTCGACTGGCACAACTACGGAAAAACGACCATCGGCAACCGCAGCGACATCGAACGCGTTCCGATCGAAAACCTCCAAGACTTCTACAAGCGGTATTATCAGCCGGACAATGTCGTGGTGATCGTCGCCGGCAAATTCGACGAAGCCAAGGCCCTCAAGTTTGCACAGCAATACTTCGGCGCGATCCCACGGCCGACGCGCAAGCTGAATAACACCTACACCGAAGAGCCGCCACAAGATGGCGAACGCAAAGTAGAACTGCGCCGCGTGGGGGACGTAGGAATCGTCGCCGCCGCGTGGCACACTCCCTCCGCCGCCCATGAAGACAGCGCGGCGCTCCGAATTCTCGGCAACATCTTAAGTACGCCACCGGCGGGCCGCCTGTACAAGGCTCTCGTGGACGCCAAGCTCGCTACCTCCGTCTTTGCCGGTCCCGATGTGCGCCACGATCCGTGCGTCTTCGACGCCCAAGCCGAGGTGCGCCGCGATCAATCGCACGACGTCGCCCGCGACACGATTTTCAAGGTCATCGACGAAGTCATCGCCAGTGGCGTCCAAGACGAAGAAGTGGAGCGGGCCAAACGCACTTACGCCAATGGCTTCCGCCAGGCTCAACTCAACACCAGTTCGTTTGCTATTTCCTTAAGCACCTACGCCGCGACCGGCGACTGGCGGCTCTACTTCCTGAATCGCGATCGCCTCGAAAAGGTCACTCCCGCTGATGTTCAACGCGTCGCCGCCAAGTACCTGGTGCCGTCGAACCGGACTGTGGGCTACTTCATCCCGGCTGATAAATCCGATCCGGTCAACGTTCCCTCCACGCCCGATGTCGAATTGCTCGTGAATGACTACAAGGGCCGGCCGCCCGTCGCGGCGGTTCCAGAGTTCGAATACAGCTACCCCAACATCGATGCCCATACGAAACGGCAAACACTGCCCAGTGGCATCAAGGCGGCATATGTATCCAAGCCGACGCGTGATGAAAAAGTAGAGCTGCAACTGACGCTGCGATATGGCAACGCAGAGAATTTGCGAGACCTACGTGAAGCCTCGAGTTTTATGCCTGGCTTGATGACGCGTGGCACCAAGCAACTCACGTACCAGCAATTGCGCGATGAAATGACGCGTCTGGACGTAAGTGTTTCAGCCTTCGGTCCAAATTCCTTTTCGGTCCGCGCCCGGCGAGGAACTTTGCCGGATGCTCTCGATCTATTGCGACAAATCCTGCGCGAGCCGACGCTCGACGAAAAAGAACTTGCCAAGTCCGTGGCACAAGCGGTGGCTCGTGCGGAGAGTGACCGCACGGACCCCTCGTCCCTCGCCAGCATCTTGCTTTCCCGTACGCGACGTCCTTATCCGGAAGGCGATATTCGCAAGACCTTGACCGTGGATGAATCGATTGCCCGCACCAAAGCGGTCACGATTGAGCAGGTGCGCAAGCTGTATAACGAATACTTGGGCGCACGCGACGGAGAATTGGCAATTATCGGCGACTTTGATCCAGAGCCGACCTTGGCCAAAGTCAATGACATGCTGGCCGACTGGAAGCCAAAGATGCCCTATGCCCGCCTCGAGCAACAGGCGTTTCTCGACGTGCCCGGTGGCCGGCATTCGATCCAAACCCCCGATAAGGCAAACGCCAACTATGTATCGGGAGTGAACATCGCGATGAACGATCAGCATCCCGACTATCCGGCCCTCCTCTTGGGCGACTTTATCTTTGGCGGCGGTAGTTTATCGTCGCGGTTGGGCGACCGCGTGCGTGAGAAAGAGGGGTTGTCGTACGGAGTTAGCTCGTTTTTCTTCGCCAGTACAGAAGACGATGTCGGCAGCCTTTCGATCAACGCCAGTTGCAACCCGACCAACATTAAGAAGGTCGAGACCGCAATCCGCGAGGAGTTCGAGCGCCTGCTCAGGGACGGAATACCCTCGGATGAGTTCGAGAAAGCCCGCCAGGGCATGCTCAAGTCGCGCGAACTCAACCGCAGCAACGATTCCTCGCTGCTCTCAACACTCTCCAGCAGTGCCCGCTACAACCGCACCTTTGCTTACAACGCCGGCATCGACGCCAAACTCGCGTCCCTCACGCCTGAAGAAGTCCACGCCGCCCTGAAAAAGCACTTCGTCCCCAGCCGCCTCATCATCGTCGTCGCCGGCGACTTTGAAAAAGCCGTAGCGAGTAAGTAACTACCCCCGCACGTCATAACACATCAACTTGTCCTGATCGCGGAGATACATTTTCCCGCCGATGATGACGGGGTGCGACCAAGCGGGCTTACCACTGACATAATCCGGTTGGAAAGAACCTTTGAGCCGGTATTCCTGCGGAGTGGCTTCGATGAGAGCCACTTCGCCGCTTTCGTAGCGGAAAACCAGATGATCGTCGGCCAAGGTAATCGCAGCCGACGCGCTGCCAGGGCCGCGTTGCTTGCTACTCCAGACGATCTTGCCAGACTCCATCTCAATGCACATCGGATACCCATTCTTATGGCCGTGCCCCATATAAACGTGTCCATCCTTCAGGATCATCTGCCCATGATGGTTTTGGGCGGTATTTCCATTTAAGAAATATTGCTCCTCGCAATCCACTCCGCGCCCCTTTTTCACGAGCTTGAGCAAGGCTGAGCCGGTTCCGTACCCCGTGGAAGTGAATACATAATCGCCCGAAATCAGTGGCGTCGGAATATTCGCCGTTTGATTGGCGACACCGTTATACCCCCACAAAAACTCACCATCGCTCGCCCGCACGCCAATCACCCCCCGGCTGACAAGCTGCACATACTGCTTGATGCCGCAGGCGTTGGAAATCACGATCGACGAATAGCCAGCCCCCTCGCCGCGGCCTTTTTCTCCCGCGATTTGCGTTTTGGCTCGCCAAATGTCTTTGCCCGTCATTTTGTTCAAGGCAACGACCATCGCCTCCGGCCCGCCAGGCGTGCAGAGTACGCGGTCCCCATCGACCAGCGGCGACTCGGAAAATCCCCAGTTCGGTGCCCGGCCGCCCCAGTCCGCTTTAAAATCGCGCGACCAGACTAAGCCGCCGCCAGCCAACTTGAGGCAGGCAATCTTGCCGTCGGACGAAATGGCATACACCCGGTCGCCGTCGATGCTCGGTGTGCAGCGGCAGCCGGGATACCCGCCATCGCGTGGCACTTCGCTTGAGATTTTCGTCTGCCAAATCGTCTTTCCGTCGGCAGCAGAGACACAAGTCACCGCCTGCCCTCCCGCCATCGTGCCGGTCGTATAAATCCGGCCATCGACGACTGCGACGCTAGCAAATCCTTCGCCCACGCCGGTCCCCGTCCACAGCAGCTTGGGAGTTTTGGCTTCCCAATCCTTCAAGAGGCCCGTATCGGACGAAATGCCGTTTCGATCCGGCCCGCGCCACTGCGGCCAATCATTCGCGGCCTTGCCGCCGCGGACGGGCACATCCGCTCCGCTAGCTGCATTCGTTCCCGCGCCACACCTTATCGCTGCGGCAAACAGAGCGACAAAAAGAACGATCCAAACGCGAGTCATGTATAGAATAAAAGTGCGGGACATCTCGACCAACTCCTTGAAGTTCTGTTCCGCGTGCTTCGCGGGGCTGCGGTGGCAGTAACTGGCGATTGTTGCAGTTCGCGCGTGGCTCGTCCACTTTAACCAGGCGAATTGGCCAAACACGTCGCACAATTCGCCTCGTCGGACCAATCCGGATATCCCTCACAGACCGATTGCTGCGGCCAAGGAGGATCGCCGGCTTTAACGGAATATCCGGATTTGCTTCGCCAAACGGTCACTCGTGAGGCGTAGCCACGACCGGCTAAATCGCGTGGTCCGTCACGACTGGACAAAGTTTCTAAAGTCGCTTGCCCTACTCATACGAAACTAACATTCGGAAGACGTGTGTTGTGCAAGTTGCCATAGGCAATTTTCACGACACGCGCCTTCAAGGGGGGAATCTGCTAAAGCGGCTGCGCATCAGCCGCTGCCGGGCTTGCTAGCCGCGTGACCCAACTGCGGCCCAACGCTCCTGCGTGCATTCTCCTCCCGCCGTCGCCGACGCCGAGTATCGGTACTGGACGCATTCCGGTGAATCCGAGGCTGGCTTGGTTCTTGATGAGAATTCGCTGAATTCCTGAAAAGAACTTTGCCCGAATCCAAGGATTCCGCCGCTAGCCGGATGCCCTGGCTGCCGATGTTGATCGTATGGCGCGATTTTTCGGAAGGATCCGGAGAATCGACCATTAAACCAGCACAGGACGTTAAGCCCCGACCCAGAAGTTTGTACTCGTCCGGCCAGACCCACCGCCGGCCCGAAGGAACGAAGCCAGTCGAACGAGTACGGACCGGGGCCCCAGCGACGTTTGCGGATTCCTCACCGCGGACGAAGCGGCAACGAAAACAAGAGAGTGAACTGGAGAGCCTGCGATGAAGGTCTTCACTACTGGACAGGTCGCGAAGATCTGTAAAGTGGCCCCCCGCACGGTCAGCAAGTGGTTCGATTC
>JANNTN010000528.1:0-2232 GCA_031394445.1 Anatilimnocola sp. | reverse complement strand
CAGTTGACGATTGGCGCCGGAGTGACCATTTCCGGCTCGGGCGGCGTGATCGGCTACGACAATTTCTACGGCGGTCCTTCCAACGTCACGATTATCAACCAAGGCACGATTGGGCCTGACCGGGCCGGCACAATCGAGATTCAGGGCATTGGCTTGACGAACAGTGGCACGCTGCAAGCACTGGGCGGCGGCACGCTGAACGTGCAGTCGACGACGTGGACCAACACCGGTTTGATCACGGAGACAAACTCCACGCTGATCTTGGGAGGCACGTTTACCACCGCGGGACTTGGCAACTACACCCGTACCGGCGGCAACATCAACCTGGTGGGAACGCTCGATAACACGGGCAGTACGTTCGCACTTTCCGACACTACCGGCTCGTGGAACCTGGTCGGCGGAACCCTGAAGGGCGGAACGGTTGCGCCCTCGGGAGGCGCGAAGCTGCTGCCGACGACTTCTGGCGGCATTTTGAACGGAGTGACGCTCAAGGGCGATGCGGCGCAGACGCAGCCGGTGGTGATGGAGATGAATGGCTATCCGTCGAATGTGAACGTGGTGGGTGATCTGACGCTGGATAACGCCACGATCAACATTCAGGGTGACACGCGGCTGGATTTCTCGAGTGCCGCCGCCACGCTGGGGGGCACGGGCAAAGTGCAGTTTCTGACGAATTCCCGCTACAACGCGATTCGGCCCGTGGCGAATGCTGGCCAGTTAACGATCGGTGCCGGCGTGACCATCACAGGCTCTGGCGGCGTGATCGGCTACGACAATTTTTACGGCGGGCCTTCTAATGTCACGGTCGTGAACCAGGGGACAATTGGGCCGGACCGGGCAGGCACGATCGAGATCAATGGCGTCGGGTTTACGAATGCCGGCACCGTGCAGGCGGGCGGCACTGGGGCGCTGAGCATCTCGGCTCCCGTCACGAATGTGAGCGGCGGCACGCTGACGGGCGGGACGTGGAAAGTTTCGGCGGGCAGCACGCTGCGAACTTCTAGCATCGATACGATCAACACCAACGCAGCCAGGATTGTGCTGGATGGCGCAACTGCGAATTTTTATCGCGATAGCGGGACGATCAGTGCTTTAGCTACTCTTACGGCAAATGCGCCCAGCGGTTCGTTGACGTTTGACAATGGCTCTATCTTCAATCCGCTCGGTTCCTTCACGAACTCCGGCACGGTGACTATTAGCGCGGAGAGCATGTTTAACATTGAGCAAGGAACTGCGCCGACGAGCGGCATCGTGAACGCTTGGCTCGCTGAAGGGAATGTGAACGATAGCCAGGGAACGAATCCTGGTAGCGTGCAAGGTGGGGTGACGTATGGGCCGGGAAAGACGGGGCAGGGTTTTAAATTCACGGGAGTAGCCGGGGAACGCGTGGTGGTGCCGAATGCGGCGAATCTAAACTTGGAGTCACAAGCGACCGCATCGTTCGAGGGGTGGTTCATCTCCAATGGCACCGGCGATGCCTTCGTTGTGGGGAAGCATACGGCAAACAACAACAACGGCTGGTTCTTTACGACCAGTCAGGGCGGCTACATCGGCAATCATTACATTGGCGGGCAAGGGACCGGCCGCAACTTGAATGATGGCCAATTGCACCACTTTGCGATTGTCAAAGATGGCACGCGATATTGGGAGTATGTTGATGGCGTGCTCACCGCGTCGGACACGGGGTCCGCGACAGGAACATCCAATACCGAGGCAATACAAATCGGCGGATTGACCAGCGGAGGCTTGACGAATGCTTTGCAGTTGAATGGCATGGTCGATGAAGTGCGGCTGCACAACCGGGCGCTGACCGCGGGCGAGGTGCGGGCGATTGTGAGCGGCGGACCAACCAATGTTTACACGCAGTTGGCCGGTTCAACCGTTTTAAACGGCGGGTCGATCGGCAAGCCGTTGTTGTTCGACAACTTCAACACCGAGAATAACGGCTCTGGAGCACTCAACTACAATTCCTTTAGGAACTGGAACGTGACCCGCGGCACGGTGGATTTGCTGGGCAACGGCTTGATGTACGAGTTCGTCCCTGGCCCCGGAATCAAGGTCTCGAAGATCGCCGGGCTCGCCGACGATCTCGCGATGGCCATGGAGGCGCTGCGCGTCCGCATCGTGGCGCCCATCCCCGGCAAAGGCGTCGTGGGCATCGAGATCCCCAACGAAGAGACCGAGATGGTCTACTTGAAGGAGATCATCGCCCACAAGAAGTTCCAGAGCTCC
>JANNTN010000505.1:0-8451 GCA_031394445.1 Anatilimnocola sp. | reverse complement strand
CCCCCCTTTTGTTCCGGCGATTCCATTGGACTCAATTTCCCACCTACTTTGGAGACGCTCACACAACCACGGCGGGTGTATTCACCGTAGTACCGGCCACGAATGACACGAAAGAGGCAGGGAAATGGCCGCGGATGAGCGCGGGTGACGCGGATTGATGTTGGGTGGAGAAAGACAGAAAGATGTGGGACAGAAAAATGGGAAGAATGAGTCGAGTCGCGTTCTGCTCCGCTTGATTCCGCGAAATCGGCGGTTTATCTGGGGGCCGAGTTAGGCAGCCTGCCGCGTCGATTGGCGCTGAAGCAGGGGTGCGCGGCAGCGTTAGCCCCTCGCTGACGCTTCGGGTTGGTGTTGGAGCCGCCTCGCTTGCGCGTCTGGTTGGTTATCTTGAGCAGCGCCGTGTGCGATTGATTATTGCTGAACGGCGTCTTCGACGATGATGCGGAGGGAGCCGAGGATTTCGTTGCTCCAAAGTAGTTCGAGCGCGTAAACGCCGGCTTGGGGTGGCGAGATGGGTGGCAGAGGAACGGTCACTTCGACCGTGAGCAGCGGGTTGTGGCACTCGACGCGGAGGTCGGAGCGGAAGAGCTGGCTGTCGTCTTCGAGATTGACGAGTTGGAGGACGAACGCCATTGCGCCGCGGAGCTCGGTGAGGCTGAGGTAGGCGAATGGGGAGCCGGATTGCAGGCCGGTGGGAGGGATTTCCAAGACGCGCTGGCCGGGCTGGAGTTGGCCGGGTTGGATGGGCGGAAGCGATTGGTGAGCAGGAGGAGTATGTGCGGCGGGATTATGCTCGGGGGCGGGCACTTCAGGATGGCGATAGGGTGCGGGGGCCGGCGCGGCAGGCGGCTGATCGCTGGGTGCGGTTGGGGCCGGCTGGGCCGATGGATAGCTGGGAGCGGCTGGTGGATAGTTGACTGGCGCGGCCGGCGCTGGTGGCTGCGGCGCGGCAGGCATGCTGGGGGAGGCGTATTGCGGCGGAGCGGAATAGTCTTCGGGGGAATGCGCAGGGGCCGGGGCGGCGGGCTGGTGTGGTGGCGGCAAGTACTGCGGTGCGGCTGGCTGTGTTGTCGGAGGAAGTGGCGGCGGAGGCAGCGGTGGGCCGACCTGCCGGACGACGCGGACGCCGCGAATGATGCGATTGAAGATGCCGGCGATGATGCGTTTGCCCGTCAACTTGTCTTCATAGACGTGGTCGGCCAGGATCAGCGATTGCAGGACTGGTTTGGGCATTTTGTGTTTCAGTGAGAGAGTTGTTTCGCGGCCGCGTGGACGGGGTGTTTGGTTGGCGTTGGGCCGCACTCCGGTTTGGGAACCGCGCGACGACATTCGTGTGACTTTGTATATTGTGACAGACGAGTATATTGTGACAGACGACAGCAGAATCGTCGATGAGCGTTTTTAGTCCGCGAACTGTTGAAATTGAGCATGGCAATTGACACTCCCGCCCGGCTGGCGGTTCTTGGAGCAGGCCCAATCGGGCTGGAAGCGGCGCTGTATGCGCGGTTTTTGGGATATGACGTGGTGATTTTTGAGCGGGGGCAGGTGGCAGCGAGCGTGCGGGCATGGGGTGACGAGCGAGTGGACGCTCCGTTTGGCAAGAACTGCACGACGCTGGGAATCGCGGCGATTGAGGCCCAAGATGAATCGTATGTGCCGCCGAGTGAGGGGGATTTACTGACAGGAGCGGAATGGCTCGCGCGGTATTTGTTGCCGCTGGCGCAGACGGATTTGCTGGCGGATCATTTGCGGCTGCAGACCACGGTCGTCGCCGTGGGATCGGAGGCTACCGATGATGGCGAGGTGAAGCTGAACGTGTTGTCGCGTGATACCACGGGTCAGGAGCAGTCAGAAACATTCGATGGAGTGCTTGATTGCACGGGTGCTGCGAATGCTGGGACTTGGGAGCCCGCTGAAGAGATTTCGCAGTACTATCATGTTCTTGGTGAGAAGCACTTCCTTGGCGAGAAAAGTCACGACTCAGACAGTTCCTTTCGCCTCGTTGATGGCTATGAGCAAATCCGGCAAGCATTCGCGATCATCGGCGATCGCGCGTCGCTGGATTTGTATGCGAGCGTGAAGAAGTTGCTGCGTTAGCTTGGCGGTCGAAGCGAATGGTCTATCGAGGTTTCGGGGCGCAAATTAGAATTGATTTGGCTTTATACTCGTCACCGTTGATTCTGTCGCAACACATTTCCTGTCATGACTTTACGCTACTGGACCGCTGGGGAATCGCATGGGAAGACGCTGCTGGCGATTGTGGATGGGTTTCCGGCGGGGGTGAGTGTTGATACGGCGGCGATTGATGTGGAGTTGCGGCGGCGGCAGGGAGGATATGGGCGCGGGGGGCGGCAGCGGATTGAGACGGATGTGGTCGAAGTGCTGACGGGAGTGTGGCACAACACGACACTGGGGAGCCCGATTGGCCTGCAGGTCATCAACAAGGACTACAAGCTTGAGCGGCTGGAGGATTTGAGTCGGCCGCGGCCGGGGCATGGCGATTTGACGGGGGCGATCAAATATTTGGGGCCGATCCGCGGCATTCTGGAGCGGGCTAGTGCGCGGGAGACGACGGTTCGCGTCGCGGCGGGGGCGCTGGCGAAGCAGTTGCTTGCGCAGTTTGGCATGGAAGTGATTGGCTATGTCGTGGAGCTTGGCGGCATCAAGCTGGAAGTGCCAAACTTGCCGCTGGAGGAGCATCGGAAAATTCGCGATGCGAGCGAGATTTATTCGCTTGATCCGGCGCGGGACGAGGAAGTGAAGCAGCTCATCGACGAGACGGGGAAAGCGGGGGATACGCTCGGCGGCATCGTGGAAGTGCGCGTCGAGGGGATGCCGTTCGGCTTGGGAACGCACGCGCAGTGGGATTTGAAGCTGGATGGGCGGATTGCCCAGGCCGTGATGGCAGTGCAGGCGATTAAGGGGGTGGAAATTGGCATGGGATTCGAAGCGGCTCGCCTGCCGGGATCGCAGGTGCATGATGCGATTCATTTTGATGAGACGAAGCGGGATACGGCGACGTTGGGCTATGAGCGACCGACGAACAATGCGGGCGGGCTGGAAGCGGGGATGACGAATGGACAGCCGTTGATTGTGCGGGCCGCGAAGAAGCCTATTAGCACGCTGCGAAAGGCGCTGGAATCGGTGAATTTGGAGACGAAGCAACCGCAATCGGCCGAGTACGAACGGAGCGACGTGTGCGCTGTGTCAGCCGCGAGCGTGATCGTAGAAAATGTGGTGGCGTTTGAAGTCGCGCGGGCGCTGGTAGAGAAATTTGGCAACGATAGTTTGGCGGAGATGCAGGCGCGGTACGAGTTGTTTATGAAGATGGCGCGGGAGAGGTAAGTAGGCCAAACGTGCCGGGGCGGCGTAGAATAAGGCAACCCGAGAATATGCCATGACGCTCGATGAATTACGGCAAAATAATCGCAGTGAAATTCTCAGGCTGGCGAGCCAGCATGGGGCCGGAAACGTGCGAGTATTTGGCTCTGTAGTTCGGGGCACGGCGGGCACATCCAGCGATCTCGACTTGCTGGTGGAATTTTCAGCGGAACGGTCACTTTTAGATCAGATCGCTTTGCAACAGAAGCTGGAAGAGTTATTGCACTGCCGTGTGGATTTGGTTGAGCCTGACGGAGTAAGCCCGTACCTGGCGGCAGCGATTATGGCCGAGGCGGTGCCGCTATGAAGGACGATTCTGTCTATTTGCAGCACATCGCCGACTGTATCGGGAGAATTCGAACTTATACCAACCAGGGTCGTGAGGCGTTTTTGGCGGAGCCGATGATTCAAGACGCCGTGCTCCGCAACCTGGAGGTGATCGGTGAAGCTGTCAAACGCATCTCAGATGCAACTCGTCAACGAGCACCAGAAATTCCTTGGAAGCAAATAGCCGGGATGCGCGACATTTTAATCCACAACTACTTTGGCGTTCAGCTTGATCGCGTTTGGCAAGTTGTGGAAGGCGACCTTACAGAACTGCAAGCTGCAGTCGTCCAACTGTTGAGCCCGGTTTCATAGGTTATGAACATGCCAATGTTGGCGATGACGTAGAATCGCCTCAATCAGGATAAGGATAGAAAATGAATTTGAAGAATCTCTTGTTCAGCATCGCTCTGGTGGGCCTGCCTGCTTGCGTGTCCGCCGCGGGGCCAGATGATGTGCCGCTGGTGCCGAGGAAGGCGTTTTTTGGAAATCCGGAAAAGGCGCGGCCGCGGTTGAGCCCAGATGGAAAGCGGCTGGCGTTTGTCGCGCCGGTGGAGGGAGTGCTGAACGTGTGGGTGAGTTCGGATGACGATCCGGCGAAGGCGAAGGCGGTGACGCTCGATAAGCACCGCGGCGTGATGAACTATACGTGGGCGTTCACGAGCAAGCACATTCTGTACACGCAGGACAAGAACGGCGACGAGGACGATCACGTCTATTGCATTCATCTCGATTCGGGCGAGATCAAGGATTTGACGCCGTTTCCGAAGATTGCGGCGGAGATCGATTCGGTGAGCGAGCGGTTTCCCGAGGAGATTTTGGTCGGCATCAACAATCGCGATCCGCGGTTTCACGATTTGTATCGAATCAATCTCGCGAGCGGTGAGCGGAAGCTGCTGCAAGAGAATCCCGGTCTCGCTGGATTCATGACGGATGAAGATTATCGCGTGCGATTTGCCGTGAACTTTAACCCGGATGCGAGCAAGGTGCTGCTGAAGCCGGCGGCGGAGGGCAAGTGGGAGCCGTTCATCAAGATCGGCCCGCTGGATGCGATGACGACAAACTTTGCCGGCTTCGACAAGACGGGCGACAAGCTGTATGTGCTCGACAGCCGGGAGCGAAATACGGCCGCGCTGGCGTATATCGATCTGAAGACGGACAAGCAGCATTTGATTGCCGAGGACGCGCGGGCCGATATTAGCGGTGTTTTGGCGCATCCGACGGAGAAGACGATTCAAGCGGTGAGCTTCACGTATGCGCGGACCGAGTGGAAAATTCTCGATGACGCTGTGAAGCCTGATTTGGAATATCTGAAGACGGTAGCGGACGGGGAGATTCAGATCACGGGACGGTCGCTGGACGACAAGCGTTGGACGGTGGCGTATTTGATGGACGATGGGCCGGCGCGGTTTTACATCTATGACCGGCAGCCGGAACGGAAAGCGAAATTTTTATTCACAAGCAACGCGGAGTTGGCGAAGCTGCCGCTGGTGAAGATGCGGCCGGAGATCATTAAGGCCCGCGACGGCTTGGAACTGGTCAGTTATCTCTCGTTGCCAAAATGGGCCGACACCGATGGGGACGGCAAGCCGAGTGAGCCGCTGCCGCTGGTGCTGAACGTGCATGGCGGCCCGTGGGCGAGGGACGATTGGGGCTACGATCCGGAGCATCAACTGCTGGCGAATCGCGGGTATGCGGTGCTGTCGGTCAACTATCGCGGATCGACCGGCTTGGGGAAGAACTTTTTGAACGCCGCGCAAAAAGAGTGGGCTGGGAAAATGCACGAGGACTTGATCGACGCCGTGAACTGGTCGGTCGAACAAAAGATCGCGAAGAAGGACAAGATCGCAATCATGGGCGGGAGCTACGGCGGCTACGCAACACTCGTGGGGTTGACGTTCACGCCGGATGTGTTTGCCTGCGGCGTCGATATCGTGGGCCCGTCGAATTTGATCACGCTGATGGAGAATCCGCCGGAGTATTGGTATTCGTTTTTGCCGGTGATGAAGGCACGGGTGGGGGATTGGGAAACGGAGGAAGGGCGAAAATTTCTCGAATCGCGCTCGCCGCTCAATTTTGTGGAAAGAATCAAGCGGCCGCTGTTGATTGGCCAGGGGGCGAACGATCCGCGCGTGAAGCAGCCGGAGGCCGATCAGATCGTTAAAGCGATGAATGCCAGAAAGATTCCCGTGACCTACGTGTTGTTCCATGACGAAGGGCACGGCTTTGCCCGGCCGGAAAATCGGTTTGCGTTTTACGCGATCACGGAGGCGTTCTTGGCGAAGAATCTAGGCGGACGCAGTGAGCCGATTGGCGAGGCCTTTAAGGGGGCCGATTTCAGCGTGCCGAGCGGGAAGGATGATTTGCCGGGATTGGCGGAGGCGATTAAGTCGGCAAGTTCGAGCAAATAGGGTTTTGTGCGTATAATGTTGATTGAGGTGTGAGCGCATAAGCTTGAAAGGGTATGGAGCGAATGTCATCTGAATTTAGCCCGCAGCAGCTTCCCGTCGCGGATGAGCTAATCACCGAGCTGGATCGTCGTAAAGCGGGAGTTGAACAGAACGCAGGCTCGCTCATTCCCTGGGAGAAAATTCGGGAACGATTGGGACTCAGCCGTGGCGAGTAAAGTCGATCGCGACTTGGTTAGTCGGCTTTTTTGGCTGGCGCAGTGCCGACTTCAAGTTTTTTTTCGGTCCACTCGGTTTCTTTGCGTTTGCGGAGGGTGTCCCAGGCGGATTCCATGAGGGGGACGTGGCAGCCGCCGTGGGTTTTGCATTCGTTGGCACCGGCGGTTTCGCCGCAGCCGCCGAGGCCTTTGCATTCGTTTTGACCGCCGCAACCGTGCTCTTTGGCGGTGGCGCAGGTGCCTTGGCCGCGGCAGGCGTTTTGGCCGTCTTTGCCCTGGCTTTTGCAATCGTTGAGGCCGCGGCAGAGGTGGACTTCGACCTTGGCGACAGTGGTTTCGGCTGGGGTGGTGGCCGATTTGCCGCAGCCGAGGAGGGAACCGGCGGCGAGTCCGCCCAGAGCGGCGGAGGTGAGCTTGTGGAAATCGCGGCGATCGATGCGGCGGGACATGGGTAGCTCCGTAAGATGGTGATTGGGCCGTATTATATCAGGTGGACCGATTGTTAAGTCCAGCGTAAACTCGCGGTTGGTTATAAGTAGAGCAATGGCCGGCGGGACGCCCGCCCCACGACCGAAACCCGAGAACTATGGCCGGCGAGACGCCCGCCCCACAATGAATCGACTCGATCAAATTCGCGAAAAAGTGCAGGCTGGCCGCCGGTTGAACCTGGAAGATGGCCTGTTTTTGTATGAGCCGACGACGCCGCTGCACGAGGTGGGAGAGTTGGCGAATTTCGTTCGTGAGCAGAAGAACGGCAACCGGGCGTATTTCAATATCAATACGCATTTGAATGCGACGAACATTTGCGTGTATCGCTGCACTTTTTGTGCATTTCGCTCTGACCTGCGCGAGCCGAAGGGCTATGCGATGGGCGACGAGCAAATTTTGGCCCGCGGGCAGGAGGCGGTGGACGCGGGCTGCACGGAGATGCACATCGTCGGCGGGCTGCACCATCAGAAAAAATATGATTGGTACGTGAACCTCGTGCGGATTCTGCACGAGGCTTATCCCGAGTTGCATTTGAAGGCGTGGACGGGAGTCGAGATCAACTGGTTTGAGTTTCTCGCGAAGAAAAGCGTGCAGGAGATTCTGGAAGATTTGATCGAGGCGGGCCTGGGGAGCATGCCGGGCGGCGGAGCCGAGATTTTTCATCCTGAAGTGCGGTCGAAGATTTGCGAGCACAAGTCCGACGCCGGCAAGTGGCTCGATATTCACCGCACGGCGCATCGGCTGGGGCTGAAGACGAATTGCACGATGCTGTATGGCCACATCGAGAACGCGTATCACCGCATCGACCACCTGCTGCGGCTGCGAGAGCTGCAAGACGAAACGGGAGGCTTTCAGACGTTCATCCCGCTGGCGTTTCACCCGGAGAACACCGGCCTGTCGCACATTAAGAAGCCCTCGGCCATCATGGATCTGCGGACGATCGCTGTTAGCCGCTTGATGCTCGACAATATTCCGCACATCAAGGCGTATTGGATCATGCTGGGGATCGGCACGGCGCAGACGGCGCTGGCCTACGGAGCCGACGACATCGACGGCACGGTGCGGCACGAGCTGATCTATCACGATGCCGGCGCGACGACGCCGGAGCTACTGACGTGCGAGCAGATTCAACGGCTGATCGTCGAGGCGGGTCGCGAGCCGGTGGAGCGGGACACGTTGTATCGGCGGATTGTTCGCGATGATCAGAACCCGGCGCGGTGGACGGTGGGGGAGCAGTTGTTGGTGAGCGCGTGATCGAGAAAACTACGATGCTTGGCGGGATTTGGCCGCATCCCTATTAACGCAAAGAGCGCGAAGGGGAGCAAAGGCCGCAAAGATTGGGAAGCGGATTGTCTCTGGATATCGGCTTCGGGACTCGCCAACGGCAATTACAGATGGCTTATACCCATACGTTAGGTTTTACCAGCCAGCGGCCGTTCCGGTTCCTGCCACACCACGGCGTGAACGACCAGCATGATGGCACCGGTGACGAGGAGGGTGTCGGCGATGTTGAAGTTGGGCCAGGGGTTGAAAATTTGCAGCTTGATTTCGGGCCAGACGAAGAGAATCCAGTCGCGGACGCTATGGGCCAATGCGGGGGGTACGCCTGGGAGTTTGTCGAAGCCGAGCCG
>JANNTN010000483.1:0-2239 GCA_031394445.1 Anatilimnocola sp. | reverse complement strand
GGTGTTGGCGGTGGGGATGTTGGTGAATGGGTCGGCGTGGGGGAGGGTGGAGGCGGAGGCGTTGGTGGGGCGGCCGTTTGGGGTGGGGAGGGTGACGATTTCGGGGCTGGATGTGGCGCTGGATGCGGGGAAGGTGTTGATTGAGGAGAAAAATGGGCGGGTGCTGTATCCGGCGGTGGCGCAGGGGATGTTGGGGAAGCTGATCGGGCAGGTTTTGGGGAGCACGACGGAGCGGCCGACGAGCGGCGTGACGATTCATTTTTTGTTTCGGGGGGATGAGCCGCTGGAGCTGACGGTTTTTACGCCGCAGAGCGTGCCGCTGGTCGTTCAGCCGCGGGTGGATAATTCGCGGCGGTTCGAGCGGGAGGTGACGCAGTGGTGGCGGCAATACAACACGTTTTGGCGGAATGAACGGGCGGACGACAATCAGCCGCCGATCGTGTCAACCTATCTGACGACGATGCTGAGCCAGCGATTGGGGTTGGAGCCGCCGCTCTTGGATCGGATGCAGGCGGAGAAGGGGGGCTCGCAAGCGACGCAGGCGGTGGAATTGATTGCGGGGATGGAGCGGCTGCGGCTCGAGACTTTGAAAAACACGATGCTGGGCCGAGGAGATTTTGGCGAGGTGGCTAACTTGCCGTTGCCGGGGCCGCCGGCGTGGTTGCCGTTGCCAGCCATGGGCAACGCGGCCGCGGTGGAGATTGAGCCGGTGGCGTTGCGCGTGCCGGAGAATTGGTTTTATGTGCGGTTCGGCAAGTTCTCGAATTATCTGTGGCTGACGCACTTGCTGGAGGAGTATGGCGGTGATGTGAGCAGCATGGTGACGCTGCGGAGCTATCTCGCGCCGATGAATAAGCGGCTGCAAAACCAATTTGGCCTGGAGCAGGACGTGCTGGCGGAGCTATTGGGGGATCAGGTGATTGCGGATGTGGCCTTGGTGGGGAGCGATACGTTTGTGCGCGAAGGGGCGGCGATGGGTGTGATGCTGCAAGCGAAGAATACTCGCGTGCTGAGTAGTTCGCTCTCGATGCAGCGCGACCGGGCACTGAGCCGGGCGCAGGCCAATGGTGGCAAGGCGGAAACAGTGACGATCGCGGGGCGGGAGGTTTCGCTGTATTCGACGCCGGACAATCGGTTGCGGTCGTTTTATGTGGTGGATGGCGATTTTCACTTCGTGACGACGTCGCGAGCGATGATCGAGCAGTTCTTGGCCGTAAGCGACGGGCGTGGTTCGCTAGGGAATTTGGCGGAGTTTCGCGCGGCGCGGCAGGCGATGCCGATCAGCCGCAATGACACGATTTTTGTGTATTGCTCGTCGCCGTTTTTCGAGCATCTGTTCAGCCCGCAATACAGCGTGGAGCTGGAACGGCGGATGAAATCAGTGACGGATATCGAGCTGCTGATGTTGGCGCGACTGGCGGCTCGCGGCGAGCAAATGCCGAGCGAGAACGTGCAAGAGCTGAGTGCGGGCGGTCTATTGCCGCGAGGGTTTGGGCGGCGGCCCGATGGGAGCGGGCCGGTGCAGGCGGGAAATGAAATTGTCGATTCGGTGCGCGGGGCGCGGGGCGCGTTCGTGCCGATTCCGGATGTGGCGATCACGGCGATCACACGCGGGGAGGCGGAGCGATTGCAGTCGTTACATGGGCAACTCGCGAGCCAGTGGCGACGGATGGACCCGCTGATGATTGCGATGCAGCGGACGGCACTGGATGAAAAAGGACTGGAGCGACTTGTCATTGATGGAAACATCAACCCGCTGGACGAGAGCAAGTATGGCTGGGTGTTGTCGATGCTGGGGCCGCCGACGCGGCAGATGGTGACGACGGCGGCCGGCGACGTAATTGCCGTGCAGGCTTCCTTGCGGGGCGGGTTGCTGCTGCCTCGCATACCGCCGCATCACATGTTTTTGGGTGTGCAAGATATTCCGCCGCCTGCCAGCACCGCGGCCCCGGGCGGGCTGATGCAGTCGCTGAACATGCTGCGGGGGACGCCTGGTTATATCGGTTCGTGGCCGGCGGCTGGTTTTTTGGATTTGCTGCCGTTCAACCTTGGTGGGAGCACGCCGGATGCGAACGGGTTTTCGCGGCTGCCGTTTAATTTGTGGCGGCGGCAGGGTGGTGGATTTTCGGTGTTGTCGTTCGATCCAGTTAATCAACAAATACGCCGCCGTATACAAAATGAAACAGATAGAACAATCGTACTCATTTTGACTTTGCTCCGGGGGATATAGCATTCATAC
>JANNTN010000132.1:0-4429 GCA_031394445.1 Anatilimnocola sp. | reverse complement strand
AGTTGGAGACTTCGTAGTGCTCGTAGCCGGCGGCGGTGAGGGTATCGATGGCCAGCTCGTACATTTGGCGTTCGAGTTCTTCGTCGAGCTGGTGAAGCTCGCCGTGAGAGAGGCGGGACCAGAAGGCGGTGCCTTTCTCGAAGGTGAGGCCGTAGATGGAGATGTGGTTGGGGGCGAGGGCGAGGGCTTGATCCAAATCGGCTTGCCAATCGGGCAGTGATTCGCCGGGGACGCCGAAGATGAGGTCGAGCGAAATGGATTGGGCGAAGGAGCGGGCGAAGTTGACGGCGGCGCGGATGGTGGCGGCGTCGTGGTCGCGTTCGAGCGTGGTGAGCTTGTGCGAATGGAATGATTGGACGCCGAGGCTGACGCGGGTGACGCCGGCTTGGGCTAGGACTGCTGATTTGGATTCGTCGAGGTCGTTCGGATTGGCTTCGATGCTGAATTCGCCGCCAGCCGCGAGTGGGAAAGAACGCCGCGAAATGGCGAATAGCTTTTCGAGTTGGTTGGGTGGCAGATGTGTCGGTGTGCCGCCGCCGAAGAAGAGGGTATCGACTTCGTGGAGCATACCGAGCCCGCTTAGTTCACTTTCAAGTGCTTCCAGGTAGGCGTCGATCAGGTCGTCGCGGCGGGCGACGAGGGTGAAGTTGCAGTAACCGCAGCGATGGCGGCAAAAGGGAACGTGAACGTAAGCCGAACGGGCAGTCATCAGAGCCACAGGTGCAATCGGCCGCCGATCAGACCGGGGAGGTGTTTGCGGACGTAGTGGAGGATTTGTTTGTCGTGGTAGCGGGTGCTGAAGTGGGCGGCGACGATGAGTTCGTTGTGGAAGCGGTCTTGTCGCTGGACGAAGTCGTCGAGGTGCATGTGGCCGTGCTTGTGGATTTTGTCCTTGCGATGGTTCGGCGCGACGAAGGACATTTCGGTGATGAGAACTTTGGCTTCGTAGAAATCGGGATTGTTGTCGAGGCCTTCGGGGGAGGTGTCGCCGGTAAAACCAAGGAGGGGCATGCGGCGTTCTTCGGAGACTTCGGTTCCAGCGAGGCGGATGTCGCGAATTTGGTCGCCGCTGAGTCCTTGGTATTCGGTTTTGAGCTTTTTACGCCGCTCCCAGACGAGATAGCCGAGGGAGGGAACCGTGTGGCGAGTGGCGACGGCTTGCAGAACGAGCTCGCGTGAGAGCTCGAATTCATCGCCGGGGCGAACACCGATGAGTTCGCAGGTTTGGCGGCCACGATCGAGCCGTTGGCAGACCTTAAGCAATTGATCGACCAGATCGACGGCGTGCTCGGGCAGATAGACGACGGGGGGCTCCATCTTCATCATGCGGCGGCGGGCGACATAGACGGGGAGGGCCGCGATGTGATCGAGGTGGGTGTGGGTGATGCAGAGCGTGGGGGTGCCCATGAAGTCCCAGGGCTGGGCACCGAGGTCGAAACCGAGCTTGAGCTCGGGGATGCGCCAATAGGATTGGACAGCCGCACGCGAGTAGCCCTCGATGGTGAGGTCTTTGTGTTTGAGCGTGCGGAAAGGGCAGTTATCTAGCATGCAAATGACGAATGGCGAAGCACGAATGACCAATGACAAGCGTCAGTCATCACTTGTTTTCGTTCCAGTAGATTTTGACGTTGTGAGTGGCGCGGCCGACGGCGACGATGTCGGCGCGGCCGTCGTTGTTGAGGTCGCCGGCGACGAGGTCTTCGATGGCGACGCTGCCGGGATCGACAATTTGGCGGGACCATTTTTGGCCGGTGGCGTTTTGCGGGTCGTAGATGCGGACGCCGCATTTGGATGTGTCGCTAAGGTTGTCGCGGACGCCGATGACGAGTTCTTGATCGTCGTCGTTGTCAAGGTTCACGGCCGCGACGGCGTGGCCCCATTTGAGGTCTTCGTCGAGGACGTGGCGGTTCCAGAGCCATTCGCCCGTTGTTGGCCGTGGTTGATCGGGCTTGGTATAGACGACGACTTGGTGGCCGTGCCAAGGTTCGATGGTGGCGATGTAGGAAGCGCCCCCCTTCAATTTGCCGTGCTTGATCTCGCTGGCACCTTTGTTGGGGCTGGTCTCTTGGTTGCCGATGCCGATTCGGGTGCGGTTCCATTTGCCGTCGGCTTGGCGCTCGAGCAGATGGACGCCTTCAAAGCTGACGAGGATGATGTCGGGCTTGCCGTCGTTATTGAAGTCAGTGACTTGGAAGTTGTGGCTGACATGCACGTCGTCGCAGAGGATTTCGGGTTTCCAAGGGCCCTTTACGGGGTCGGCGGGAACTTGGAAGGCCATCAAGGGGGTGCCGTGCTCAGCAAAGTTTGGGCGCGTGGAGTCTTTTCCCATGAGGGGCGAGACGAGAAGCTCTTGGCGGCCATCACCGTCGAGATCGGCGAAGTTCATGCGGTGGGTGGTGGGGTATTCCATGATGGGATGCAGCTTCCAGGGCTCGGCCGGAGTTTTGCCGCCGGTGATCCATTGGATCGTGCCGCCGCTTTTGGTGTTCGTGGGTTGCCAGTCGGCACCGACGGCGAAGTCGAGGTGGCCATCGCGGTCGATGTCGTAGGGGGCGAAGCAGACGTTGTCTTTTTTGGTTACGCCTTGGGAGATGACGTGCTCGTTCCAGTTGGGATTTTCTAGCCAGAGGATGCGGTCGCTATCGACAATGGCGATGTCGAGGCGGCGATCGTCGTTCATGTCGATGAGCCGAACGGCGTAGCCAACGGTGAGCTTGGTGGGGAGCTCCTGGTCGCGGAATTGAATGTCGGCACCGAACGCCACTGAGCCGAGGCAGGCCAACGCGCTGAGACAGTGAAGTACGGCGGCTAGGAGTTGGTTCATGGTTGTGTCCCTGTAACGACTTCCTGTGACGATTTTCTCGCAACAATTTCTGGGGGCTTCGTAAGTTGGCAGGTTTGGCGATTCCAGGACAGGAGAGCGCTAACATTTTGCCATATTTTTTGTTCCCGGGGGGCGGTTGGTGCTGGCGCTGCGGGGCAAAAAGGAGTGGGAGACAAGTGGATGCAGCGGAAGCGCTCACTTTTTGTGAGCGTTGTGTAGGCGTGAAGTTGTAAGTTGTGATGTCATTTGTGGTTGGGGAATTTGGTAAGGAAGCAAAACGCTCACAGTGAGCAGTTAGTGAGGGGTTAGTGAGCATGGTGTGAGGGGGAAGTGAGTTCCAAGTTCAATGTTCAAAGTCGGGGCGCAGCGGGGGTAGCCCCTCGCTGACGCTTCGGGTTGGTTTGGGTGGAGGCCGGTGTGAGAAGGAAGTGGCCCCCTATAGTAGATTGCAATCTGTGCGAAAAACCGGGCCAGATTTTCGGAAATTTCTTGGAAGAGAAGTTCGGTAGCTTGCGCCGTCAGCCGGGTTTGGCTAGATAGCCGGAACCGAAATGGAAGGAGTAAACCACGAATCACACGAAATACACGAAAAGGGGGAAGGAAGTTCGCTCCGGGTTTTTAGAACAGAAGGTAGGGAAGGAAGCAAAGAGGGATTCGTTGCTGGCTTTGCGGACTTTTGTTCTCCGCAGTATTACGGAACGGCACAGAGGCCGTTCGCTACAGCTTTCGTGTATTTCGCGGTCAGTTCTGTTTGAGGTAAGTGATGAGGTCGGCGAGGTCTTGGGGGGAGATTTTTTGTTCGAGGCCTTCGGGCATGAGGGATTTGCCGCTGGAGGTGATGTCGTCGATTTCGGAGCGGAGGATGTTGTCTTGTTGGTTTTGGGCGCGGCGGAGGGTGAGGCCGGAGTCGGTTTCGGCGGCGATGAGGCCGGTGAGAACGCGGCCGTCGGCGAGGCGGAGGACGTATTCGAGGAAGTTGGGGGAGACTTCGCGGTTGGGATCGAGGACGTGGATGAGGATTTCGGGCGGTGAGCGGTGTTTTACCGTTTCCAGGCTGGGGCCGACGTCGTGGCCTTCGCCTTTGAGCTTGTGGCAGTTGAGGCATTCGCGGCGATAGACGGCTTGGCCGCGGGTATTGTCGCCTTTGAGCGCGAGTGACTCTTGATAGCGGTCGATGACTTCTTTGCGCGGGCCGAGCGCGAAGCTGGCGAGGATTTTCTTGGCTCGCTCGGCGAGCTTTTCGTCTTTGATGGCGGAGAGGCGGGTGCGTTGGGGAATGGAGACTTGGGAAATCGGAACGTCGCCGGTTTCGAGGGCGGCGATGAGGGGTTCGTGCCAAATGGGGCGGCTGAGGAGGATGGTGACGGCTTCGTCGCGGAGGGGTGGGGTGAGTTGCTGCCAGCGGGAGAGGAGTTCGGTGGCGACGGGGGGTTCGTTGAAGGAGCCGAGGACACGGAGGGCGGATTGCTGGATTTCGCGAGGCTGGGAGGTTGTGAGACAATTCGTAAGCACTGAAAGATTATCGGGAAAGGTGATTTGGCCGCGAATGTCGATGGCGGCGAGACGTTCGGATATCGGTCGAGAGCTATCCGTCGCGCTTTTTGC
>JANNTN010000436.1:0-6355 GCA_031394445.1 Anatilimnocola sp. | reverse complement strand
AGAAATCAAGCCTGGTGAAGAAAACAAGTATGACGTTGTTATTCCTGCCGGGCGACAATCAGCTAGTAGATAAGCAGCCAGCAGATAAGGCACCGGCAACTAACGCTTGCATTTGGCTACCGAAGAAATTCGATTCAACTCATCAACCATTAAGGATTAAGATCATGAGAAGTTCCCGTGCCGGCTGGAGACTTTTGATGGCGTGTACAGCCTGGATGGTGATTTCGGCCAGCGCGATGTTGCCGACTGAGGCTGCGGAGCCAACCGCACCGGAACAAATGCGCCGCTCCCACGACGGCCGAGCGGAATGGGTCGCGTTTCCTGGGTTTTCCGCCGACATTGTCGCCACGCAAGATGGCAAGAGCGTACAGGGCACTCTGCAAGTGACGGCCGAAGGGGAACTGAAGCTAAAGCTGGACAAGTTGAAGCTAACGCTGGACGAGAGCGAAGGTCAGCAGCGGATTGAACGGACCCTGGGATCGGTAATTTCGCATCGTTTGTCTTCCACGGACGCGATCACAAACGTGGAATACGCCGAAGAGAGTTCAGCTCATCCGCTGGGGCGCTTGATCAAATCGCTCGATGCGGCCGAACACAGCTTGTGGCGCGTCAAAGGGGAGCTGCTGACCGAAGTTCATCGTATTAACGATAAGACGCGGATGATCATCAGCGTGGCTGAAGTTTCGCGCAACGCCGAAGGCAAGCACCTGCCGCGGAGCTTCACCGTAACGACATGGAACAGCGAATCGGGCGCAATTCAATCGACGCGGCAGGTTTTCAATGAATGGCTGCGTGTGGGGAGCTATGACTTGCCCGCTCGGCTGTTGGCAGCAAATGCCAAGTCGGATGGGACGCGCGTGGTGGAAGAGATTGTGCTGGCCAATCACAAGTTGGCCGAAGGCAAAGTGAAAATCACCGAGCTCGCGCCGCTGAATGCTCCCATCACGAGCTTCGGCGCGGCGGTGGCCGGCGGTCATTTGTATGTGTATGGCGGCCATTTGGGTGCGGCCCACGACTATTCGGCCGAACTGCAGCACAACAAGTTGCTGCGGTTGAATTTGGCGAAGCCAGGTCAATGGGAAGTGGTGGCGGAGGGGCCAAGACGAACGGGTCTGGCGATGGTTGCTTACAACAACGAGCTGTATCGCATTGGCGGCTGGGAAGCAAAGAACGGGGCCGGAGAGAAGTGGGAACTGTATTCCAGCCGTGATTTTGCGAAGTTCGACGCCAAGTCGGGGCAGTGGCAAGAGTTGACGCCGCTGCCGCAAGGACGATCTAGCCACGACGCGGCGCTCGTTGGCAGCCGGCTGTTTGTCGTGGGCGGTTGGGAGATGAAGGGCAGAGAGGAATCGGAATGGCACGACACGGCTTTGACGTGTGATTTGTCGCAAGCCAAGCCCGAGTGGAAGGAAATCGCCAAGCCGGGATTCAGCCGGCGAGCGCTAGCCGTGGCGGCCTTTGGTGGCAAGGTCTATGCCATCGGCGGCATGGACGACACGGGCGATATGGTCACCGCGGTGAAAGTTTATGACCCGCAATCGAACGTGTGGACCAAGGGTCCGACACTTCCGGGCGCTGGGATTGAGGGGTTTGGCTTGTCGGCTTTCGGCACGGAACAAGGTCTGTTTGTGACCTGCCGCAGCGGCAATGTTTATCAGCTTGAAGCTGATGGACAAGCTTGGAAAGCCATTTCCAAACTGAATCATCCGCGGATGTCGCATCGACTGGTGGCCGTCGCACCGAATCGACTTGTTGTCGTCGGTGGTACAACGCGTTCGGGTAAGGTGTCGGAGGTTGAGTCGTTGGAAGTGAAGCTGGCGGCTGCACAGAAATAAGGTTTTGACCGTACTGCCCCTCACCTCCAGCCCCTCTCCCCGGAGTACCGGGGCGAGGGGAGCCAGTGTTTCGTGTGATTGCCCCTCTCGCCGGAATACCGGGGAGAGGGTGGCCCGAGTTTTGGAAGTAAGTGTGGTGAACTGGATTTTACTACTGACGGTGGCGGTAACGGCTGCGGACGAGCAGGCGAATTGGCCTGGGTTTTTGGCTGGCGGGCAACCGGTGCGCGTCAAGTTGGAATCGTTGCCGCTGGCATGGTCTCCGACGAAGAACATTGCGTGGCAAACGCCGCTGGCGGGGATCGGTCAATCGAGTCCGGTGGTTTGGAAAGGGCAAGTCTTCGTTACGAGCGTCGAAGGACCGATGAAGGATGTGTGCCATGTCACTGCCCTGAGGCTCACCGATGGTCAGGTGGCTTGGAAGCGTTCGTTCGATTCGTCCGACAAGGTGAAGGACAGTAATTACGTCAGCCGGGCCGCTCCGACGCCGGTGGTCGATGAGCGCGGACTGTATGTGTTCTTTGAAAGCGGCGATGTTGCGGCATTAACGCACGATGGCCGGGAGCTGTGGCGGAGGTCGCTATCGGCTGATTACGGCAAGTTTAAAAACGAGTTCGGTTTGGCGGCTTCGCCAGTGCAAACAACCGATTCGGTGATTCTGTTGATCGATCATGAAGCACCATCGTACCTGATCGCATTGAGCAAAGCCGATGGCAGCACATTGTGGAAGACCGATCGCACGGGGCGACGAAGCTGGAGTTCTCCGGCGCTAGTGCCGGTGGAAGGCAAGCAGCAAATAGTTTGTAGCTCGACGGGCAGCGTCGATGGTTACGATCCGTCCACGGGGAAATTGTTGTGGACATTTGGCGAAGTGGCCGGAAATACTTCGGCGACGCCGGTGCCGTTTGCCGATGCCAGATTTTTGGTAGGTGCAACACAGGGGCGCGAGGCCGGCGACCGAGCTGAAGGAGCGAAGAAATCCAATTTGGCGGCGACGATCGAGATCAAGGATGGCGAGCCATCGCTGAAGGTGTTGTGGCGCACTGAGGATGCAACTCCGTCGTTTGGCTCGCCGGTGGTTTATCGCGGGCAGGCGTATTGGGTGAACCGCGTGGGGGTGATTTATTGCTTCGACGCGGAGACCGGTGAGCAACGCTTCGTGGAACGGACGAAGCAGTCGTGCTGGGCAACGCCGCTGGGAATTGGCGATCACGTGTACTTTTTCGGCAAGGATGGCGTGACGACCGTGCTCCGCGCGGGTCCGAAGTTTGAAATCGTTGCCGAAAACGAACTGTGGGATCCGGCCGCGGTGAAACCAGACCCGGCCAAGATCGCGCGGGAAGAAACGGAAGAGCGCCGGCGGGCCGCCGCGATGTTTGCCGGGCCGGTGCAATATGGCGTGGCAGCGGTGGCCGACTCGCTGCTCGTAAGGACTGGAGAGACTCTGTACTGTTTAAAAAAGCAGGAGCCGTGAACCTTTCGCGGCACTGAGATTTTGCCTTTCAACTTTGCTGGGGATTTTTAATCATGAATAAGCGTTCAATCGGGTTGGCGCTAGTCGCCGTTTTCGCGGTCGTGATGGCCGCACAGGCCCATTTCGTATGGGTTGCTGTCGATAAAGATAAGAGCGGGCAGACGGTGGCGCAGGTGTGGTTCAGCGAGTTGGCTGAACCGGATAGCGCGGACTTGCTCGACAAAATTCTGACCATCCAGGTGACCAGCCAAGGGAAGGACCTGAAGCCGCATACGGTTGCGGTGACCAAGCAGACGAGCGGAAGCAGTGGCGGCGGAGCGCTGGTGGGCGCGGTGCCGGCCGATACGAAAGCACTCTCAGCACAGATCAAGTACGGCGTGCTGACCCGCGGGCCGCAAACATTTTTGTTGCAGTACTACGCGAAGTATTTGGACTCGTCGGCGAGCGATTGGAAGAAACTGGCCCGTGACGAACGGCTGCCGCTGGATATTGTGCCGCATCAAACCGAGAAGGGCTATTCGCTGGAAGTGCTGTACAAGGGCAAGCCGGTCGCCGGTTCGGATTTTGTAATTCACGATTCGGCTGGAAATCAGACCGAAGCCAAGTCGGACAACAAGGGCCGGGTTGAGCTGACGACCGCGAAGCCCGGGCTGTACTCGGTTCGGGCCAAATGGGTCGTGGAGGAGAAGGGTAAGGAAGGGGACAAGGAGTATGCTCAGGTGAATAGCTATTGCACGCTGGCGCTGCGAGTGGCGGGCAAGTGAATAGGTAACTGGTGAGCATTTGAGTATCGATCGAAACGCGACTGCCGCGGCCTCTTCTTCAGGCAATCAAGTTACTGCCGAGGTCCGCGGCTCCTTTGGACGAACGAGGGCCGAAGTGAATCCAACATCAAGCCCAGACATCGCTCAGCCGGGAGAGCCAATTCCTGTCACCCCGGCCGACGCGACCGTTTCCAGGGAGCGTTACGAATCGACGGAACTATTTGGCGATCGCAAGGAAATTTTCATTGTCCATAATGCCGAAATCTATCGTCTGCGGCGGACCCGGCACGATAAGTTGATTCTGTATAAGTAGTCTTTCGTAGCAGCCTCTCAAGCTTTGTGTTGGCATGCTCCGCAGCCGTGTCGGTTTCGCGTGGTAGGCCGGCATGTGGCGTCTCCTGGCGAAGACGTTAACATAACGAGCCAGACTATCCCCATTCTTGCCATAGGAGTTTCGCTGCGATGAGATCCAATCGATCGCTGCTGGTTGTTGCTGCCACATTGGCCACGGCTTTGGCCGGTTTTGCGGCTGGGTTTTCAGTGGGTCAGGAGAATAAAGTGAATACACGCGTTTATGAGCTTAGAACGTACACGACGCTGCCCGGCCGACTGCCGGCGCTGCACAAGCGGTTCTCGGAACACACGCTAAAATTGTTCGAGAAGCATGGAATGAAGAACGAGGCTTACTGGGTGCCGACGGACGACGAGCGGAAAGATACGACGCTGATCTATGTGATTTCGCACGAGAGCGAAGAAGCAGCGAAGAAGAATTGGGCGGATTTTCAGGCCGATCCAGATTGGCAAAAAGCCCGCGCGGCGAGCGAAGCGCCAGAAGCCGGCGGGAAGATTTTGGCAAAGGCACCGGAGAAGGTGTTCATGAAGCTGACGGGTTATTCGCCAGTTACGAAGTAGTCTGAGTGACGCTATTCCATTACAAACAGCCGGGAGCAAACTTGCTCCCGGCTAAAGGAGCTGGAAAGTTATCAGTTGGCTTTGGCAGGTGCTGCTGGAGCTTGAATAGAGTCTTCGGAAACGGCGATGTCTTTGCCGTGCAGGTTCTTGTCGAAGAAGGCTGTGACTCGGCTGCTGATTTCGGGGCTGGCAAAGCCGTGGCCGCCGTCGATGACTTTTACGAGCAACGTGTTGGCACCCGCTTGTTTTTGCAGATCGTAAAGCCGCTCGGATTGGTTGATGTTGACCGTGGGGTCTTTGGTGCCGTGTACGATGAGGAAAGGCGGATCGTCCTTGGAGATGAAGGTGACCGGTGAGGCTTGCTTGGCTTCGGTCTGATGATCCTTGAGCGGGCCACCGAAGAGCTTATAGACGGGCTGCCCCGGTTCGTTTAAACGGTGTGAATCGACACCGAACATGAGGAAGTCGGCGGGACCGAAATAATCGATGACGCAGTTCACGCGGCTGCTGACTCCGGTCGTGCCGAGATTGCCTTCGAGCTCCGCGACATCGCCGGAAGTGCCAAGCAAGGCGACGAGATGACCACCTGCCGAGCCGCCCCAGACGCCGATTTTATTGGGATCGACGCCGAGCTTGGTAGCGTTGGCCCGGAGATAGCGAATCGCCGCTTTGCAGTCGTAAATCTGGGCGGGCCACTGGGCCACGCCGGTAAGACGATAGCCAACACTCGCACCGACGTAGTCGCCACTTGCCACGAAGGGCGCGACGAGCCGCATACCGCTGGATTTATTCCCACCTTGCCAGCCGCCGCCGTGAATCCAAACGATGAGGGGGCGTGGTTTGGCCGATTCGGCTTTCGGTCGGTAGATGTCGAGCTTCAGGCTGACATCGCCAGCCTTGGCATATTCGACGTCTTGCTCGACGGCGACGTTTACGGGCAGTTGAGGGTTGGCTTTGGCTTTCGCCGGCGGCTGCTGGGCCGCGGCGGGCGCAATTAGCGCGAAAGCGAGGCAGAGGGACAGGCAACGGCGCATGACAAACCTCCGAGAAAGGGCAGGGGAGTGGGTTGCCCTATTGTGGCGGAGAAATCGGTTGATGCAAGGAACGAACGCGACGCAGCATCTGGGCAGGCGGGACGCCTACCCTACGATTACTGATGAACTGCGGAGGCTAGACGAGGCCTTTTTTCACGGCCCAGACGGCTGCTTCGGTGCGATCGCCGGCTTCGAGCTTGCGGAGGATGTTTTGCACGTGCTCTTTGACGGTTTCGATGCTGATGTCGAGCGAACGGCCGATTTCACGATTGGATAGGCCGAGGGCGACGTGCCGGAGAACCTGCACTTCGCGATTGGTGAGGGGGATGTCTTCGT
>JANNTN010000107.1:0-2306 GCA_031394445.1 Anatilimnocola sp. | reverse complement strand
CTGCCCGCCAAAAACTCAGCCAGGCCACCCTCAAGCTCCGCCTCTCCCGCGCCATCGAGCTCGCCTCCGTCGCACTCGAATATCCAGAGCCCGTCGTCACCACCAAAAAACGGTATCACGGCATCACAGAGGTCTCACGCGAAGAAATCACTCGCGAAGTCCCCAAAGTGGACCTTTCCGCCCTCCGCATCCTCATCGACGCCAGCAAAACCATCCAACAACTCGACGCCAACGCCAATGCCAACGCCAAACCATCCCAGCCATCACAACCCTCCGACGACGAAGTCCTTCGCATCGTCTTCGACCTCCTTCTCGGCTTACGCATCCGCGCCGAAGCCCAAGGCCACATCCCACCCGCACCAGACTCCCGCGCCCTCATCTCCCAAACTCTCTCCACCCTCCTCGGCTTCTCCCAAATGGACACTAACCAAAGCGACTGTGCCCTTACAACTTCGAACTCTCTGACCCAAACCCTCACTAACCACTCACTCGACGCCCCTAACCGCTCACTAACTGCTCACTGTGAGCGTTTTGATCCCGAGCCAAATTCCTCAACTCCTTTGCCAAACGCCACTTGCGAAAACGCACTCGACGCATGCTCACCAAAAGTGAGCGTTTGAGATTTCCCTCCTGGCTTTGAACACGGGCGACAACCCGGGGCACCCAACTTTAAGATTGTCGCTCAGACAGCGAATACACTCAAACGCGAAACCACATTCGGAGGCTACTTCCATGATTGTCACGACGGGTAACGACATTGCGGGGCATGAGATCGTGCAGTACTTGGGGATTGTGCGGGGGATTGTGGTGCGCTCGACGGGGATTGCGCGGGGGATTGTGGGTGGGCTCCGATCGATTGGGGGCGGGAACATTCCCGAATATGCGGCTGTGTGCGAAGAGGCCCGGCAGCAGGCTTATGAGCTGATGGTGCAGCACGCGAATGAGCTGGGAGCCGAAGCGCTCCTGGCGGTTCGCTATGACGCGACGGAGTTCATGCAAGGCTCAACGGAGGTGCTGGCGTATGGCACGGCGGTGAAGGTGCGCAGAGTTTGATTGAGCCGGGTGAAGGGCAGACGAGGCATTGAGCGGCAGGCGAGGCGGGAGCAACTGGTTAGTGCATTACCAGGGTGGACCCTGGCAACGAGGTACCGCGTGGCTGCTTCGCCGCTGTGTGACGGAAGGCGATTTTCCCAGGACTTCAGGCACATCTTGGGTGACGTTTGGCGAGAGTGGTGCCAAGCCAATAACAACTGAAAATGCTGGCGGACGGAGATGGTTGCGCCGCGCGTGAAGAAGCGATATAGTAGTTTTCGGATTTAGTCCTGCCCGTTGTGCCAATGAGGTTGCGCCATGCCAATCAATCGACGTGAGTTTGTTTCGACAGCCGCTGTGACGATGGCTGGAATTGAGAGCGTGTCGTCCCGATTGTTTGCGGCTGAGGAAAAGCCGGGGGAGCGGAAGTTTAAGAAGGCCGTGAAGATCAACATGGTCAAGACGGGCGAGACGCTGCTGGAAAAATTCAAGCTGCTGAAGGAGCTGGGGTTTGATGGCATCGAGCTCGATGCGCCGAGCAAGTATCCGGCGGAAGAGGCTAAGAAGTGCATCGCGGAGACGGGGCTGAATGTGCCGGGGGTGGTGGATTCGGTGCATTGGAACCAGAGGCTATCTGATCCTAGCGAGGAGGTCCGGGCGAAGGGTTTGGAGGCATTGCGGGTGGCGCTCGTGTATTGCAAAGAGATTGGTGGAACGAGCGTATTGCTAGTGCCGGGGCGCGTGACGCCGGATGCGAGCTACGAGCAGGCTTGGGAGCGGTCGCTCGCCGAGATTAAGAAAGCGATTCCGCAGGCGGAGGATTTGAACATTCAGATTCTGCTCGAAAACGTGTGGAACGATTTTCTCACCGATCCGAAAGAGACGGCGCGGTTTATCGATGCGTGCGGTTCGCCGATCGTGGGGGCGCATTTTGATATTGGCAACACGGTGCGGTATTCGTCGCCGCACGAGTGGATTCCTATTTTGGGCCACCGCATTAAGAAGCTTGATATCAAGGACTATAAGCGTCAGCCGGAAGGGGGCAACTTGGGGGCGGGCTTTGCGGCCAAGCTGATGGAGGGGGATGTCGATTGGGCGAAGTGCATGGCGGAGCTGAAGAAGATTGGATACGTCGGCTGGGGCTGTGCGGAGATTCAGGGAGGGGACCGGGTGTGGCTGACGGATGTGGCGGCGCGGATGGATAAGATTTATGCGAGTTAGGGCTCCTGGCAAAATTCAGGGTGGAATAGGCAACGCTGGAGGTTGCTGGTGAG
>JANNTN010000421.1:0-1903 GCA_031394445.1 Anatilimnocola sp. | reverse complement strand
CGCGGAATCGAAGGCACAATCAGCAACGGGCAGCACAATGATTACTCAGATAATGACTACGCAGACAATGAATACGCAGATATCGAAGCGGGTGTTACAACTATTCACGATGGCGCTGGTCGCGACGTTGGCGTCCGTCTGCTTGGGACAGGCAGCCAAGCCGTCACCGAAGTCGGAAAGTGATCTGATCGCGATTCTGCGATCTGACCAGCCGGAAGCGGAGAAAGCCATCGCTTGCAAGCAACTGTCGGTGTATGGCGGCGATGCGGCGGTGCCGGAGTTGGCGAAGCTGCTCTCTAATGAGCATTTGGCGTCGTGGTCACGGACTGCCCTGGAGGCGATTCCCGGGCCAGTAGCCGATGAAGCCCTCCGCAAGGCCAGCGAGTCTTTGCAAGGAAATTTACTAGTCGGCACGATCAATTCGATCGGCATTCGTCGCGATGCGGCGGCTGTTGAGCTCCTGGCCAAGCGGCTGGACGACAAGAACGACGACGTAGCAGCAGCCGCGGCCGTGGCCCTGGGAAGGATTGGCAATGCTGCGGCGGCACCTCCGGTGCGGAAGGCACTTGCCGGCGGTTCGATGAAGGTTCGCAATGCGGCCGCTGAGGGGTGCATTCTGTGTGCGGAGCGCTTTCTGGCCAGCAATAACGGAGCGGAAGCCGCGAAGATATATGATGAAGTCCGCAAGGCGAATGTTCCCCGGCCACGAATGATCGAAGCGACGCGCGGGGCGATTCTCGCTCGTGGCAAAGATGGCATTCCGTTGCTCGTCGAGCAACTCCGCTCGAATGATGAAGGGCTCTATCAAATCGCGCTCTTTACGGCGCGGGAACTGCCTGGCACCGAGATCGATAAAGCCCTCGCGGCTGAGCTCGAAAAGCTGTTTCCCGAGCGGGCCGCGCTCGTCGTGGCCACGATGGCGGATCGCACCAAAACGGTTGATCTGGCTGCCGTGTTGAAAGCCGCGTCCGCCGGACACAAACAAGTGCGGCTGGCGGCAATCGAAGCGGTCGGTCGCGTCGGCAACGCCAGCTGCGTCGCTCCACTCTTGCAAATCGCCGCTGAGTCAGACGTTGATTTGGCCAAGGAGGCTAAAGCATCGCTGATTGCCCTACCTGGTTCGGCCGTCGATAAAGACCTCGCCACCCGCCTCGGCCAGGCGGAGGGAAAATCCTATCCAGTGCTGATCGAAATCGTCGGCCAGCGGCGCATCGACGCAACGGCCGCACTGCTCAAGGCACTGAGTCATTCCGACCGGGCTGTGAAGGCCGCGGCATTGATGGCGCTGGGCAACACAGTCTCGGAAAAGTATCTCGTCGTACTGGTCAAGGAAGTCGTGTCGCCGGCGTCGGCTGATAACGCCGAAGTGGCCAAAACGGCCCTGAAAACGGCAGCAGTTCGAATGCCGGACCGCGAGTCCTGTGCCGCGGAATTGAGTGCGGCTTTAGACAAGTCGCCCGTGCCCACGAAGGTTGTGCTGCTGGACATTCTCGCTGCCGTCGGTGGCACCAAGGCTCTGGCGGCGGTCCACGCCGCCGGAAAAAGTTCCGATGCGTCGCTGCAGGACGCCAGCAGTGAGCTGCTGGGCAAGTGGATGACGTCGGACGCCGCGCCCGTGCTCTTAGAGCTGGCCAAGCGGAGCGACAATAAATATCAGGGGCGTTCCATCCGCGGTTACATCCGGATTGCGCGGCAAATGACGATGACGGAGCCGCAGCGCGTGGAGATGTGCAAAAACGCGATGGAAGCAACCCGCAAGCCAGACGAACAAAAATTGGTGTTCGTCGTGCTCAAGCAGTATCCAAGCGTTGAGATGCTCCGTCTCGCGGTTAAAGCAGCCCAAACGCCAGAGCTGAAGGACGACGCCAAGGAAGCGGCCAAAGCTATTGCCGATAAACTTCCT
>JANNTN010000376.1:0-11008 GCA_031394445.1 Anatilimnocola sp. | reverse complement strand
GTGCAACCCGCTGCACCGGATACCAGCGAGCTTCCCGACCTACCCGCTGGCTGGTGCTGGGCAAGCATTGAGCAGTTGAATTTAGCGGAACGCCCAATTGCATACGGCGTATTGCAACCGGGAGACGAGTACCCGGGTGGTGTTCCACTCGTTCGCGTCTGTGATGTTGCTGACGGGAAAATCGCCATCGATCAGTTGAAACGAATTGACCCGAAAATCGCGCAAGCGTTCAAGCGGACGTTTCTACAAGGCGGTGAGGTATTGCTTACCGTGGTGGGCACAATTGGGCGAACAGCGATTGTCCCGATTGAAATTGCCGGCGCGAACATTGCGCGTGCCGTTTCGGTCATCACGCTCGTACCTCCCGCTCGTGCAGACTTCTTCGAACTGACGCTTCGAGAATCATCGATGCGAGCGCGGCTTACGAGTGCTGCGCACGAAGTCGCGCGGAAAACGCTCAATCTTGAGGATGTTCGAAAAGCCGCGGTTCCCCTACCACCGCTCGCCGAACAAGCTGAAATCGTTGTGGAAGTCGCCGAAAAGCTTTCCCAGATCGAAGCCGCCGAAGCCGCCATCGACCACGGCCTGGCCCGCGCCGCCCGCCTCCGCCAAAGCATCCTCAAACGCGCCTTCTCCGGCCAACTCGTCCCCCAAGACCCCCACGACGAACCGGCCAGCGCGCTGCTAGAACGGATTCGTACACTTCAGTCGGCCCAGGAAGACAACGGCAATGTTGCCGGATTTGCTCAAAAGCATGGCAAAGCCTCCAAGAAGCGTACAATGAAGTAACCATCAGGGCTGTCAACAGAAATGTCTGGTTCCGTCTTTAAGCTCGATTTGAACGAATCCTTCCCGCGACTGGCTCGGCCGCCGATTGTGGAAGCGGTTATCCACTGGCAGGCGCGGGCGCAGAATCCGCTGGAACCTGAGGCGCTGATGTCGGCTCTGGCTAAGCGGCTTCCTCAATACCCGATGCGCGAGCCAATGCAGCAGGTTGAGTTGATGGCGATGGTTTCGGAGCAGCAGGAGTCTCCGGTTGTTCGCCATTCAAAAGGCTGGCAGGGAATTCGGCTCAAGTCAGCCGATGGCCATTACGTGGTTCAGTTCAAGCGGGACGGGTTGGTATTCAGCCGAACGCAGGAATACCAGCATTGGGAGAAGTTTAAGGATGCTGCCCAGGAAGCGTGGCAGGCGTATGTGGACATCGCTGCGCCGGTGGACATCCAGCGCTTGGGCGTTCGGTTCATCAATCAGATGGCAAGCGCGACCCCCGAAACGCTGCATGATTACTTGCGAGATGCGCCAACCTGCCCATCGAACCTGCCGTTGAAGGAATTCGTGTATCAAAGTACCTTCAGCGTGCCCGGCCATCCCTATGGCATTCGCGTCATCAAGGTGATGCAGCCGTCGATGCCGGGTGTTGAGCAAAGTTCGGGTCTGTTCCTCGATATCGACGTTTTTTCGAGCAAGGTGCTTTCGAATGACCCCGCGGCCTTGGATGAGTCGCTGGGACGAATGCGCTGGTTGAAAAACAAGGTCTTCTTCAGCCTGCTAACGGATGCAGCCCTACAATCGTTCTCCTGAGGCGCTTCATGACTGTGGAATTGCCAAACGCCGAACAGTATGCGGAGTTGATCGACCGAGCTGCGCGAGAAACCCGTAAAGAATTCCGCCTTTCAGTTCTCGGCCACCAGGAGGCTTTTGAGGAACTCGTGGAGGTCTGGAAGGAATGTCGGAATCCTGATTGGGACGGATATGGCGCGTTACCGGTCGAGCAAGTTACTTATCAAAGCGCCTATGCTCTCATTGAGTCGTTACCGTTGGGATTCCCGCGACCATCGATTAGTGCGCAGCCCGATGGACAATTGACGTTCGAATGGTATCGCACGCCTACGCGAACCCTCTCGATTAGCATCGATCCTGATGGGTTCATTCACTATGCAGTTTTGTTTGGTTCCGAGACGCACTTTGGAACGGTGCCGATCCTTGATGGGCTTCCTAAACGCATCTTGCGCCTGGCGAGCGAGGTCTAGCAGTGCTGGATCCGGCTAATTTGCCTGATGTCGCCGATACTGAGTTTGTGACTCGCTATTTGATGTTTAGCAAATGGTATCGTGCGGACCAATCGATCAAGCACGAAGCATTTATACCGCCGGACGACCTGGAGTTTTCCGTCACACGACTGCTCCAAGCGAGTGACCCCGAGCTATGGGATGTGGGTCGGCGGGTTGCAATCGAGAGTAGGCGAAATCTGCATGGCCGGGCCGATCTTTCGGTACAAGCGTTTGTGGGCCGGCAATTATCGGTTCAGTCGGATGCCACGCCCAACAACCCCAATCACGCGAAAGTGACGGGCTGGCCGGCGGATAAGGGTCGGCAATTGCTTCTTGCCAAGCAACTGGCGGCAACTCCAGGATTGCACCGAATCCCTCCGCCCGCAGTAAGCCTGGGCGCTCCGCCGGACACGACGACTTGAAAAAACGAGCATTCCCAACCAATGAGCACCGACTCTCAGCAAATTGTCTCGAAAGCCTGGAACTTCGCTCATGTATTGCGCGACGATGGTCTGTCGTACATGGCCTACACCGAGCAGATCACGTTTCTGCTCTTTCTGAAGATGGCCGACGAGCTGACCAAGCCGCCGTACAACCGGCAGCCGATTGTTCCCAAAAAATATGGCTGGGATGCGCTGCTAAAGCTGGAAGGGGACGAGCTGGAGGTCCACTACCGCCACTGCCTGGAGGAACTCGGCAAGCAGCAAGGGATGCTGGGCGAGATTTTCAAGAAGGCGCGGATGGACATTCAGAACCCATCCACGCTGCGGCGGCTGATCGTCGATTTGATCGAGCCGGTCAAATGGTCGAGCATGGATGCCGACGTGAAGGGGGACATTTACGAGGGGCTGCTGGCCAAGAGCGCCGAGGAATCACCCAAAGGGGCCGGGCAGTATTTCACGCCGCGGGAGCTGATCAAGGCGATCACCGACTGCGTGGAGCCGAGCGCCGGCGACACCGTCTGCGACCCGGCCTGCGGCACAGGGGGCTTTTTGCTGGCCGCATACAGCTATGTCGTGCAGCAGTTTGGCAAAGAGCTGGACAAAGACCAGAAAAAGCACTTGCGGACGAAGTTTGTGAAGGGCTGGGAGCTAGTTCCCAACACGGCCCGCCTGTGCATCATGAACCTGTACCTGCACGGCATCGACGCCGACCCGTGCCCGATCAAATCAGGCGTGGACAGCCTCGCCGGCGATCCGGGCGAGCGGTTCAGCGTCGTTGTCACCAATCCGCCGTTCGGAAAAAAGAGCAGCATCGCCATCGTCAACGAGGAAGGGGACCTGGAGAAAGAGGAGCACGCCTACGAGCGGCAGGACTTTTGGACTGCCACGAAAAACAAGCAGCTCAACTTTGTCCAGCACGTCAAAACGCTGCTCAAGATTAACGGCCGCTGCGCGATCGTCGTGCCCGACAACGTACTCTTCGAAGGCGGAGCGGGCGAAACGGTCCGCCGCAATCTATTGGCCCAGTGCGACGTTCATACGCTGCTTCGGCTGCCGACTGGCATTTTCTATGCCCAAGGAGTGAAGGCCAACGTCCTCTTCTTCGATGCCAAGCCGGCCCAGGAGAAGCATTGGACCAGCAAGCTCTGGGTCTATGATTTGCGGACCAACATGCACTTCACCCAAAAGACCAACCCGCTGAAGCGGGCCGACCTGGACGAATTCGTCGCCTGCTACAAGCCCGGCAAGCGCCACAGCCGCAAGCCCAACTGGGACGCCGACAAGGTTCCTGACGGCCGTTGGCGCTCGTTCGGCTACGACGAGCTGATCAAGCGCGACAAGGTCAACCTCGACATCTTCTGGCTCAAGGACAAAAGTCTCGAAGACAGCGATGACCTCCCCGAACCCGATGTGCTCGCCCAGGAGATCGCCGACGATTTGCAGACAGCCCTGGGGTTATTTGCGGGGATCGCAAAAGATTTGAAGGACTGACGCCGACAGCCAGCTGTCGTGCATTGCGGCAAGACTGTTTTTCATCCGCACGCGGAGGATCAACGAGCGCGGCAAAAAATGGCGGCCAATACAGCCTTCAGACGGATTGCCGCATTAATCTGCGTATAGAATGATTCAAATTGCCGGGTTCGGCGGCTCGCTACCGCCAAGGCTGGCCGACGTTGCGTGGCACCACTCGCGGCGTTGGCTGGCCGGCCTGGCGAAAGGTGGTGCATCAATGCAATGGAAGGGCAGGCCATTAGCGCAGCCGAAAGAGATCGAACGAGCTACCCAAGCCGCACAGACAGTGTTGGAAATCGTCGGCAAATTGATGCAGGCTGTCGGGTACTATTTCGGCGACGATTTTCAATGGGTAACAGATAACGCGATGGGGCGAGCGGCAGCGGATTTGAGAGATTTGCGACTCAGCACCCAGGATTTGTTCGAAGAGCTGCACAAACACTATGTTAGCAACGCTCTGGATGCTGCTGCCGTTCGGCTCCGGTTGCCAGCGGCTCAAGCGTGCGAACTCCAAGATGTGAGTGCGCATAGGCTGATGGCCCTTGTGGGTTTAATGGCGCAGCGTCGCATACCGAATGCGGACGGGGACAAGAGCTATCTTCAAAGCAGCAACTTGGATGAGGAGATGGAGCGAGAGTTGCGCCACGATCTGCTCGGGGCTCTAACGGGATGGCGGGAGATGGGCCAAATAGACAGCCAGCAATTGGGAGTGCGACTACGGCAAGAATCACTTGAGGCGATAGAAAGGGCCGAGCTGAATCTGGCCGCGCGGGATCAGGCTCTAAAGGCCGGTGCTGTTGATCCCGTGGTTTCGCAGCCGGCACAAGAGCCGCAAACGACAGACGCAATGCAACGCCTGTTGCGCCTCTACACGGGCAACGTTGCGGATGAGCGTTTCAACAATGCGGTTGGCGTGTTGGCGTCGAATGGCACAGTAAACGAGAAGCTGGTAGCGCTTCACCGTGCCTTGCCGATCCCGCTGTGTAGCGCACAAGCATTGGCCGATGCCTTGGGTGGCGGCATTGCAAGGCAGGCCGTTGCTCAATCGGCGTGGTGGAAAGAGAACCGGGCCGGGCAGCAAGATGAAGTCGTAGAAGCCCGTCGGAATCGACTGAGGGCCAAGGGTGAACACAGCGATGGCCCTACCGGCGACGAATAGCGTCAACAGTTGACGGCATGTTGACGGCAAAAAAATCGCTAACTTCTCGGTGCTAGTTGATTCCCAGGGTTGCGGCGTTGTGCTGCGCCGCCAAGTTGACGATTTTTGTTGTCGGCGGGGGATATGGGGTATGCGGTCCGCACTTCGTTGGCCGCGACCAAATGGAGCCCCCACCATGCCCACCACTCTTGAGTCGGCGGCAGCCGGCGAGACAACGCCCCTACTCTTGGACGAGCGCGAAGCGGCCCGGCTGCTTGGCGTCGCCCCGCGAACGCTGTGGTCACTTGCCGACAGCGGCGAACTGCCGTGCGTCCGAATCGGACGGCGCAAGCTGTACAGCCGCGACACACTGCGCCGCTTCATCGCAGAACGCGAAGCCGGCGCTGGCAATCGATCCTAACCACTCAGTACCAACAAAAACGCCCCGGCTGCTTTGGCGAGCGATGGCCGGGGCGTCTTCAAACAATGCGCAATAATTCTACCAAACCGTTTCCAGGGTTGGCCGATCCTCCCCACGATTCCGACGCAGAACGAAAGCTGTTGGCGTCGATCCTGATTGACCCAGGCACGCTGCCACGGGTGAATCTTACGCCGGCCGAGTTTTTCGACGAGGCCCACGCGCAAGTATTCGGCGCGATCCAGGCTGTGGCAGCCAGCGGTGCGACGCCGGACCATACGCTGATTGTGAACCGGCTGAAGCAATTGCCGGCGGAACAAGCCGCTTGTATTGGCAAGCGGCCGGCGGCGATGTTGATCGACATTGCCAAGGCCGAAGCGACAGCGGCCAACGTGGTTTATTACGCCGACATTGTGCGAGATAAAGCGACGGCCCGGGACAAGCAGAGCGAGGCCCTGACGACGCTGGCGGCAATCCAACGTGGTGAAACCATACAACAGCCGGCGGTGAAGCGAGCGCTGGAACTGCCGGCTTATCGGCCCTTTCCCGTCGATGACTTGCCTGACGCGATCCGCGGCTACACCACGGCGGCGGCCCGCGCGATCGGTTGCGATCCCGCATTTGTGGCCCTGCCTTTGTTGGCGGCACTGGCATCGGCCATCGGCAACACACGGCGAATTAAGTTGAAGCGGACTTGGTGTGAGCCGTGCGTGCTGTGGACCGCGATTGTGGGGGACAGCGGCACACACAAGACGCCGGCGCTTTCGGCGGCAACTGCGATCCTGGGGCGCAGGCAAGATGAAGCCATCGCCGGCTTTGAATCGAAAATGGAGCACCACGAACGCGACCTGCTTGCCTATGAAGCGGATCTAGCGGAATGGAAGCGAGTCAAGCCCGGCACGAGGGGCGAGCCACCAGATAGGCCAGATGAGCCGATTTGCCCTCGGTACATCGTGAGCGACACGACGGTGGAGGCCCTGGCGGATCGGCTTCAGTACGCGCCCCGTGGTTTGCTGAAGGTACGCGATGAGTTGGCCGGCTGGTTTGGATCCTTCAATCAATACAAGGGCGGCAAGGGTGGCGATGAGGCCCACTGGTTGACGCTGTACAACGCCCAGCCGCTCCGCATCGATCGCAAGACGGGTGCCAAGAAGCTGACCTACGTTCCTATCGCATCGGTAGGCATCGCCGGCGGAATTCAGCCGGATACCCTGCGCCGTGCCTTGGGGCGGGAACATTTTGAGAATGGCCTGGCGGCCCGGTTGCTGTTGGCATTTCCACCGAAGCAACCGCGGCGGTGGAGCGAGGCGACGGTGAGCGAAGCGGTGGAGGGGGAATTGGCCCGCATCTTCGATGGTTTGCTGTTGCTCGATTTCGCATTGGACGAGGATCGGCGGCCCCGGCCCATCGACCTGCCGTTGACTCCGGAGGCCCGCGAAGTGTGGATCGACTTTTACAACCGCCACGGTGGCGAGCAAGCGGAGTTATCCGGCAATGAGGCCGCGCTGTGGTCGAAATTGGAGGGGACTGCCCCACGATTGGCTCTGATCCTGCAACTGGTGAGTGACGCTAACAGCATGGCCGTGGACGAGGTGAGCATGGCGGCCGGTATCACGCTGGCCAACTGGTTTGGGAAGGAGGGGCGGCGTGTGTATGGCGTACTGGGCGAATCGGAGGAGGAACGGAGACACCGGCAGTTGGTGGAGCAGATCCAGCAGCGTGGCGGGAGCGTCACGCCGCGCGACTTAATGCGATCCTCGCGGCGATATTCCGACGCCAGCAGCGCGACTGCGGCATTGAGCGAATTGGTCAACGTCGGCTTCGGTCGATGGGAGCAAACAACAACAACGGAACACGGGGGTCGTCCGGCAATGCGATTTCGCCTTACTGACAGCGTTGACGTTGACGGAACCCCAATTAAAGCAGGGCAAGACCGGTGTTGTGTCAACGTCAGCGCTGTGGAAACGGACACGGACCAATTCTGATTGCGAAGCCTTGCTAGCCCATACAATCAACCAGTATCATCAAGATCGAAAGGCAAGTAACCAAATGGCGAGCATCATCAATCGTCCCGATGGGCATCGGTGGATTCAATTTGTGGGCGCGGACGGCCGGCGGTTCACGATTCGACTGGGCCGAATGAAGGCCAAGAACGCAGCAGAGGTTAACCGGCGCGTGGAGCTGTTGTTGAACGCCAAGGACTCTGGATCGTCGCTGGACGCCGAAACGGCCAAATGGCTGTCAGACTTGGACGGCTGGCTGCGCGACCGCCTGGCGGTATTAGGGTTGGCTGAGCCGCGGGCCGAGCGGATGCGGCTGGGCGAATTTTTGGACACCTACATCGCTGGGAGGAAAGACCTAAAGCCGGCCACGCGGACGGTGCTGGGGCACACGCGGCGCTGCCTGATTGAATTCTTCGGCGCGGACAAGTCGCTGCGGAGCATCACGCTGGGCGACGCCGATGCGTGGCGGGTGTGGCTGGCGACGGAAGGGAACAATCGCGACACGGAGCGGGACGAACTGAGTGAGAACACCGTCCGCCGGCGGTGCGGCATCGCGAAGCAGTTTTTCCGGGCTGCGATCAAGCTGCGGATGTTGGAAGCCAATCCGTTTTCGGAACTGACAGCCCAAGTGCGCGGCAACCGGGCGCGGCAGCAGTTTGTGACGCGCGACGAGATTCAGAAGGTGATGGACGCGGCCCCGGACCACCAGTGGCGCACGATCATCGCTCTGGCCCGCTACGGCGGTTTGCGCGTACCGAGCGAGTTATTGGCCCTGAAGCTGACCGACGTGGATTTGCCGGGCGGCAAGATGACGATTCGGGCCAGCAAGACGGAGCATCACGAATCGGGCGGCGTGCGGGTTTGCCCCATCTTTCCCGAACTGCGGCCCTACCTGGAAAGGATTTGGGATGAGGCCCCGACGGGCACGGAGTATGTCATCACCCGCTACCGCGACACGAACGCCAATCTGCGAACGCGGCTTTTGAAGATTATCGCACGGGCGGGCCTGAAGCCGTGGCCCAAGCTGTTTCACAACTTGCGGGCGACGCGGCAGACGGAACTCTTGAACCACTTTCCAATCAAGGCCGTTTGCGATTGGCTGGGGAACTCGCAGCCCGTGGCGATTGAGCATTACGCCCAAGTGACCGCCGAGCACTTTCAAACGGCCGCGACTGAACTAACCGGGACCGCGACTGAATCGGCCCGCGGAGCGAGCGAGACAGGCGAAGCAGAAAGCGAAGCACGGGCGAAGCAAAATGCTAAGCAGCAAGCGTCCGCCGTTGTTGGCGGCAATTCGCAATCGGAGCGAAAGATGCGGCCGCAAACCCTTACGGCACAAGCAGTTTTGCAAAGTGATGCGACGCCGGGCGAAGGCCGTCTGAATCTTGCAAAAGTCGCAAAAGTGGGCGGTGAGGGACTCGAACCCCCGACCCTCTCGGTGTAAACGAGATGCTCTAACCAACTGAGCTAACCGCCCCGGTCTGCTTTTAGTCTAATGAATGATCGGACGAGTCGGAATGCTGGATACCGCAAAGAGGCCAACATGCTAGGGCAGGTTCACAATGAAGTTTTGCGCAATGAATTGGTGCAAGCCGCGATCGATGTTCGCCAGCGGGCCTACGCCAAATACTCGAATTTTTTGGTCGGAGCCGCCCTTCTGGCTGCTGACGGCCGCATTTTCACTGGCTGCAACGTCGAGAATTGCTCGTATGGATTGACGAATTGTGCCGAGCGAACGGCGGTGTTTAGTGCCGTCGCCGCAGGGCAACAGCAATTCGATTTGCTGGCAATCGCCAGCACGGGCGGCGTGACTCCCTGTGGTGCCTGCCGCCAGGTTCTCGCCGAATTCGCCCCTCATCTGCCGATTTTGCTGGTCAACGTCGATCAACCAAGCAGCATTATTGAAACTAACCTGCGGGATCTTTTACCCGGTGCGTTCACGCTGACTCCTGACTCCTGATTCCTGCCCCTTGATTCCTCAAACCAACATGCCCGCGATACATCCCATCATGCAGTTGACGATGGTGCCGCCGAGCATGGCCCGTAGGCCGAGGCGGGCAATGTCGGATTGCCGCTGCGGTGCCATGCCGCCGAGTCCGCCGATTTGAATGCCGATTGACGAGAAGTTGGCAAAGCCGCAGAGGGCGTAGGTCATGATCGTGACGGTGCGGGGGCTGAGATGCACGGTGGATTCAGGTTTTTGCCAATTTGCCAGTTCGTTGTATGCCACAAACTCGTTCGCAAACATTTTCTTACCCAGCAACTGTCCCGCGCTCAGACAGTCTTTGCTTTCAATTCCGATCACCCATGCCACGGGAGCGAACAGATAGCCGAGAAGCACCGATAACGACCAATCGTTGCCGATCTCACTCTGGGCGAGTTGTGAAACGCACCAGCCGAGGCCGTGAATCGCCGAATCGAGCATCGCGATCAGTGCGATAAACGCAATCAGCATCGCGGCTACGTTGATCGCCAGTCGCACGCCATCCGCAGCTCCGATGGCCGCCGCCTCGATCAGATTAATTCCCTGCTGCGGCGGCTCCGTCGTGACGGTTCCGAGCGTGAGCGGCCGCTCCGTTTCTGGAACGAGCACCTTGGCGATCAGCAGGCTCGCCGGCGCGGAAATAACCGAAGCCGTCACCAAGTGCCCCGCCTCCAGTCCCAGTGAGCTGAACGCGGCGATCAAGCTGCCCGAGATATTCGCGAAGCCGCCGATCATCACGGCGTTGAGCTCCGAGATCGTCATGCCGGCGATGTACGGCTTCACCAAGAGCGGCGCTTCGGTCTGCCCCAAAAAAACATTGGCACTGGCCGACAGCGATTCGGCTCCGGAAACTCCCATTAACTTCTGCATCACCACGGCCAGCGACTTGACGACCCACTGCATCACCCCCAGGTAATACAGCATCGCCGCCAGCGACGAGAAAAAGATGATTGTGGGCAGTACTTTGAACGCAAAGAAATGCTCTTTGAACCCATCCCCGAACACAAACTTGCTGCCCTCGTCCGACAACTCGGTCATCCAATCGAACGCCGCTCCGATGCCCACAAACACCAGCCGGCCTGGTGTCGTATTCAAAATCAACACCGCCAACACAAACTGCAATGCAGTCCCAATCAATACGACGCGCCACGGAAACAGCCGCTTGTTCTCGCTCAAGAGCCACGCCAGGCCGATCAGGGCGAAATAACCGCCAAAGCTCACGAAGCGTTCCAAGGTGTTCTCTCCGTGGGGCAGGCTTTTAAACGCCCTCGATTACCCCGATAGCCGTACTAGCCAACTCAGCCGCCGACGCCGACGTCGGTGCCTCCGCAATCGCCCGCACAATCGGCTCCGTATTGCTGCCGCGCACAATGAGCCAGCGATCGGGCCAGTCCAGCCGCAAGCCGTCCAGCCGATCCGCTTTCGCGTCGCCAAAACACTTCTCCACGGCATCCAG
>JANNTN010000340.1:0-2689 GCA_031394445.1 Anatilimnocola sp. | reverse complement strand
GGATTCGGAGATCGAGGCCCAAGTGCGAATTCATGTGGAGGATTTGTCGCAATCGAAAATTCGGCCGTGGATTCGCAACATGTATTATCAGCGGGGGCTGACGGCATCGGCGGGGAATGCGAGGTTTTTGGCTTTGCTGGGTCAGCAGTTGCATGTGCCGCTGGAGCAAGCCAAGCAGACGACGGAGGATTTGCTGGACGCGAAGTTGATCTGCCCGCTGGGGGGCGAGTATAGCCTGGTCGAAGACCTGAACGGCGGTTTGCGGAGTTGGCAATCAACAGCGTGGGCCAAACGCAACGCGGCGAATGTTCCTGAAGACTTTGAAGCGCCGCTCTTGAAGTGGTTTCGCGGGCTCGACGCGCATTTGAACAAATCGGCCGATCAGATCGCGACGCGGATTGAAGTGGATATGCAGCGGCAGCCGACGGAGCCGAAGGTGGAGCTGCCATCGTTTTTTAATTTGAATAATTTGTTTGGAGGCGGGCAGAAGGCGCTCAAGGCGCAGGAGAAGCCGAAGGGGGAGGAATTGCCGCCGCCGCTGCCTCCGGTGCGGGAGTTGCCGAAGATTGAGTTGCCGAAGATTGAGTTGCCAAAACCGGCGAGTGGGCGGGATATTTGAGTGTTGGGAGAAGATGACAGAAAAATGGAAGGGCAGGGAAACCACGAATCAGACGAATGAGACGAATCAGGAAGGGAAAAAAATGCAGAGAGAGGGAGCCACAGATGAAACACGGATGAGACACAGATGGCCGTACAGGCAAGCGATGTGGTGCTAGCAGTGGGGGATTTGTTTTTGTGTTGTGATTGACGGCGAAGTCAGTATTGGTTGATAGCAGAGGGGTTGGGTAGCATGGTCGCGATGAGGTTCCCGCGACGATTTATTGACCCTGAGGTATGCCGTGGCAAACATTGAAGAGATCCTGGCTGGAATCGAGGAGCTTCCGCACGACTGGCACAAAGTGGGCTCGGTTTCGAAGAGCTTTTTCCGGGCTGTCGTGCGGCATATGGCTGGGAAGACGATTCAGCATTCGATGGAGACGGGGAGCGGCAAATCGACGTTGCTGTTCTCGCACTTGAGCAACGACCACAAAGTGTTTGCCATCAACGATTACGGCGAGATGGACACGGGCAGCGTGTCGCTCGTCACGGCCAGCCCGCTCTTCAACGCGAAGACCGTGGAATACATCTTGGGCCCGACGCAACGAACGCTGCCGCCCTACAAATTCGAGCATAAGCTGCAGTTGGCGCTGATCGATGGTCCGCATGGTTATCCGTTTCCGGATTTGGAGTATTACTTCATCTATCCCCACTTGGACGAAGGGGCGCTGTTGATCGTGGATGACATTCACATCCCCACGATTCGGCATCTGTTTGACTTCCTCAAAGAGGAAGAGATGTTTGAGTTGGTCGAGGTGGTGGATAAGTCGGCGTTCTTCGTGCGGACGGCCGCGCCGCTGTTCGATCCTTATTTGGATGGCTGGTGGTTGCAGGGATACAACAAGAAGCGGTTTCCGATCGATGATTCGGGGCCTCGCGCGGAACCCATCAAGCCGGGCAAGATAACAACGCTGGGGAAGGTGCAGCGCGAGTTTCGTAGGTTGTTGACGACGGCGAGGCAGTTCATGTGGTAACTGCGTTTTCAACTATGTGAAATTGAAAGCGATTCGAGCAGGCAAAACCCTCACCCTAACCCTCTCCCAGAGGGAGAGGGGATGGTCGCTTGGTAGTTGAGCGGAAGAAGGCGGAGGGGAGGACGGATTGGGCGATGGTCCGAATGGTGAGGGGCTTGCGGCGGGGAGGGTAGAGGGGGCGCGAGCGGCAGCCGAGAAGGTTCTCGATCATTTCGGCAGCGGCATCCACATCGGTGACGCCAAAGGCGCTGGCATCGATGTCGAAACAGGACGGGCCCATGCCTTTTTGCCAGGTCTGCACGGCCTCATTACCAAAGGGTTGTTTTTGCGAGTACTCTTGCTCGAGCGTTTGGAACCAGTGCTGGGGTCGTGCATCCTTGGTACACCACGAGCGAACCAAGCCAATACCGGCCTCTCGCTCCGATGGTGAAACATTGGGATGTTGCCAAAGGTCGAGCAGCATCGCTGCCGCGAGAGATCGGTGCTGATCCGTCGAGAAATGTACTTCTCCGCACAGCCGCGACACAGCTTGAGCATAGGACTCGGCAACGACGGCCGAGATGCTTTTCGTTAGCTCTGGCACAGCGTGCTGCCAGGTTAGCCCGGATTGCTGGTTGAAGGCGTCAAACTCCTTCGCAATACCGCTTGTGGCGCCGCAGCCAAAGATAGTCGCTTGGCCGTTGCTGTGGCACGATTGCCCGGCAATTCCTAGCGGGCGAGTCACGGAGATGAAGACATCGACTACTTCCGCCAAGGCGAATCCGGAATAGACGTCGGGAGCAATGGCGTTGAAAACTCGACCAGTTCGCCGGCGAAGCTCATTCAAGAGATCGCGGTGAACGAATGAATTATAGATCATCGGGAGTTCCTGGTAGCGTCTGGGATCACGAAGCAACTCTTGGATGAGTTGCCGCGACTTCACTCGCTGCACTTGTCCTGTGAAGGCAAAGCTCAGATGATTCGCATCCGTTTGGATCGCGTAATCCGGCCATTTGTAGAAGGCCCAGGCCCAGCGAATTAGCGATGCGTTGTAAGTGCGAATCAGTCGGTTGGCTTCA
>JANNTN010000336.1:0-5485 GCA_031394445.1 Anatilimnocola sp. | reverse complement strand
AGCGGCACCATCAGCCCGCCGCCGTTCCTCGATCCCTCCGGCGATGGTGTAGTTTCCGCCGTCGATGCCCTGCTCGTCATCAACTACCTCGACCAACAAAACAACGACGACAACGACAGCCTTGCCGAACTCCAAAATCTGCTTGCCCCGCAAAACGCTCCTTCGCTCACCGCCGCCACCAATCAACTCTTCACTCCCACCAACGAGCTTCTGCTCAACACCCCTTCCAATCGCGGCCAATACGAACCGTCCATCGCCCTCACTCCCGGCGGCTCCGTCGTCGTCTGGTCCAGCATGAAGCAAGACGGCTCCGATTGGGGAGTCTATGGTCAGCGCCTCGACGCCACCGGCCAGAAGATCGGCCCCGAATTTCGCGTCAATCAAACCACGAGCAAAGCCCAACATGCACCCCATATCGACTCCTTTTCCGACGGCCGTTTCGTCGTCACCTGGGAAGGTCTCGAACAGCCCGACGATTCCGGCTGGGGCGTCTATGCCCGCATTTTCAACGCCGACGCCACCCCTGCGGGCAACGAATTTCGCATAAACGAAACAACCACCGGCACACAGCGGTCTCCCAGCGTCGCGGTGCAAACCGACGGCACCTTCGCCATCGCCTGGGAAGGCAGAGGCAGCGTCACGAAGACCCTCAAGGAAGACTACGAAGTCTTCGTGCGCAAATTCTCCTCGACTGGAACTCCCCTCACTTCCCAGCAGCGCGTCAACGTCGCCGTCAAAGGCTATCAGGAAAACCCGATCATCGCGGCTGCCCCTGGCGGCGGCTTCGCCCTCACCTGGAACGGCTACGGTGCCGGCGACGCGGCTGGCGTCTATCTCCGCCGCCTCGACGCGAACGCCGCTCCGCTCGGCACGGAAATTCTCGTCAATCAGTCGTTCAAAAAGGGGGATCAACGTCAGGCCGTCCTCGATTTCGCCCCCGATGGCCGCCTCATAGTCACCTGGGCCAGCACCGACCATCAACACGGCTGGGGCGTCTATGCCCAGCAATTCACTGCCGGCGGCTCATTCCTCGGCTCGGAAATTCTCGTCAACCAATATCTTTCCGGCACGCAGTGGCGGCCCGCCATCGGCAGTCTCGGCGACGGCTCGTTCGTCGTCTCCTGGGAAGGCAAAACCAAAGCTGATGCCTACGGCGTTTACTACCGGCAGTTCAGCGCCACCGGCGCTGGCTTGACCAACGAGCAACTCCTCAACAGCACGACGCTCGGCGTGCAGCGCAATTCTGCCCTCGGCGTGGGGCAAACCAGCTTCATCGTCGTCTGGGACGGCTACGGACCCGGCGACTACGATGGCATTTTCTCTCGCGGAGCAGCTACCGGCGGTCCCGCCATCAATCAACCACCCGTTCATACCGTTCCCGGCCAACAATCCTTGAATGAAGACGGAGCCCTGGCATTTAGCACGGCCTCATCCAACCGCATCTCCATCGCCGATCCCGATGTCGCTTCCGATGACTTGGCGGTCACGCTCGCCGTCAATCAAGGCACGCTCACGCTCACCAATCGCACCGGCCTGAGCTTCACCACGGGAACCGGTCAGTCGAACGCCACGATGACGTTCACCGGCACGCTCGCCAACATCAACGCCGCCCTCAACACGCTCTTCTTTTTCCCGCCCGAAAACTACAACGGCCCCGCTTCGCTCACCATCACCACCAGCGACCAAGGCCACAACGGCGAAGGTGGAACGCAATCCGATACCGACACCGTCGCTCTCAATGTTCTGTCGGTCAACGACGTTCCCTCCTTCACCAAGGGAGCCGATCAAACGGTCAATTCCACCGTCGGCGCGCAATCGATCGCCAATTGGGCCACGAACATGTCCCCCGGCCCTGCCAACGAATCCGGGCAAACCCTCGCGTTCCTCGTCACCGCCACCAATACCGCCCTCTTCTCCGTTCAACCCGCCATCTCCCCAACGGGCACGCTCACCTACACCCCCGTCTCCGGCGCATCCGGCAGCACCACCGTCAGCGTCCGCGTGCAAGACAACGGCGGCACGCTTCGTAACGGCGTCGATACCTCCCCCGTTCAAACCTTCACCATCAACCTCAGCACCGGCGGACAGATCGATAACTCCCCCTTCACGCTCGTCGAAGGCACTTCGTTCAACGTCGATGTCAATCGCCCCTTCGTGGTCCCCGCGCAACCCAGCTTCCTCCGCATCTCTTACAACGCCCCTCAATTCGATACCCAGTCGCAAGGCACCGTCCGCGATGCCTTCGAGGCGGCCCTTGTCAATGAAAACGGTCAAACGCTCGTCCACATTATCGCCAATTCGCGCGACGCCTTCTTCAACCAGACCGAAAGCCTCACTGCCACAGGCGGCGTGAACTCGCAACTCGCATCCGGTCAAGTTCAACTCGACCTCTCGCACATCCCGGCTGGCACCGAGGCCACGCTCATCGTCCGACTCGTCAACAACGACTCCGACACCACCACCTCCGTCCGCATCACCAACCTGCAAGTCGTTTCCGGCTCCCTCAACACGCCCGTCGGAGCGACCACTGCCGCGGCCCTCGCTTCGCAATCGCTGACCAGCAACATCCTCAGCGATCTAACCGACGTCACGAGCGATTTTGCTCTCGCCTTCGGCGCTACGTCACTGCACGAAGACAACGGCGTGCTGTTCACCGATCTCGGACTCAAAAACAACGGCAATGCGACGCACTCCGGCCCACTTGTTCTCGTGATTGAAGGACTCAGCGATCCCACCGTCGCGGTCGCCAATGCCGACGGCCAAACTCCGGAGGGCAAACCCTATTTCAACCTGACTTCGCGCATCCCCGGCGGCACGCTCACCCCCGGCGAAACAACCACCAGCCGTACGCTCCAATTCCTCAACCCGCAAGCCGCTCAATTCACGTTCACCTTCTCGGTCTTAACCTCCAGCAATACATCCCCCACGCTGGCCTCGATCCCCACTCAAGAGGCCCTTGTTGGCAAGCTGTTCCAATTCACGCCCGCTGCGGATGATACCGACGACAACGAACTGACTTTCTCGCTTCTGGCCGGTCCGCCGAACATGACGATCGATGGCGACACCGGTCTGCTCCGCTGGACCCCCACCGAGAACGATCTTGGCACGCATCAGGTCATCCTCCGCGTCACCGACAGCGCGGGCGGAACCGTCGAACAAACCTTCACCCTAGTCGTCCGTCAAAACGTCCCCAACCGCCCGCCCGTCATCACCTCCCGCCCGGAGACCGACGCCGCTGTCTCTGTCTCGTTTGAAATCACCGACATTCCCGTCGGCCGCGGCCCCGTCGGTCTCGCCATTGGCAATCTCACCGGTACCGGCAATTCGATCCTCACCGCCAACGAGATCACGCAAACCGTCTCTCTCGCCGAATACCTCCGCTCGGGCTCCTTCGCCACTGCCACCTCCACGCAACTCGGCTCGCCCCCTCCCCGCACCGATCAACTCTTCGAGCAAGGCTACAACGTCGATGTTGGGATGATCCTCACTCGATCCCAAGATGTGCAGGGCATCACCTCGGCTGACTTCAACGGCGATGGTATCGCCGACCTGGTCACCACCATCCACGGCAACGGTGCCTTTCAAGAAGATAACGCCGTCACCCTTATGCTCGGCCTCGGCGACGGCACCTATGACGACCCTCGCGTCATTCATCGCTACATTATTCCCCAAGACACCAACCGCCTCCTCGGCGTCCTCGCCCGCGATTTCGACGGCGACGACGTGCTCGATCTCGTCGTGGCCGAAGCCGGTTCAAATTCCAGCGGCCGCCACCTCTTGTTCTTCAAGGGCCACACCGACGCCACGTTTGATGCCCCGGTAAGCAGCGTCAACTTCGCCAATCGCCCCCATTACATTCGCACTTCCGACTTCGACGACGACGGCGACCTCGACATCGTCATGGCCGGCGAACTCAATGGCGGCTGGCAAGTCGAAGTCACCATGAACAACGGCAACGGCACCTTCGGCACGCCCGTCGCCTACAACGCCTCCCCCGGCCGCTACATTCCCGACATCCAAGTTGCTGACATTGATGGCCAAGACGGTGACGATCTCATCATCGCCGATTGGAACGGCCAAATCGAAGTCCGGCTGAACGACGGAAGCGGTTTATTTCCTACTGCGTTCTTCCGCTCCACCACCACCGCCGAAGGCTGTTGCACCGAAGGCCACGGCGGAGCCGCCGCCATCACCGTCGGCGATTTCGACGGCGACGGCAAGCTCGACATCAACTCCGGCCACTCGTTTGGCTCGGTTATCACCTACAAGGGCAACGGCGATGGCACCTTCGTCGCTCCCCCCAGTTCCTCCCCGCTCATTCAGCGTCTCGGACTGCCCCAAAACAGCGCCTACGCCGATACCGGCGGCAAGGCCATCGATCTCAACCGCGACGGCAAGCTCGACGTCTATTACGCCAATCGTTTCAGCAACATCCTGCAAATTGGATATGGCCGCGGCGACGGCATCTTCGATTTCGATCTCGTTTATGCCCAGCCCGCGTCCGACGATCCCACCATCCGCCCGGAAGGTTCCGGATTCGCCTCCTCTTTGGCGATCGATGCCAATAACGACGGCGTTTTCGACATCGCCACCGCCAGCTTTACGATTTCAGGCGGACGCCCCGGCCGGCTCGCGATCATCCTCGGCGACAAGCCCGGCTCCTTCCGCACCCCTACCCTGTTGCTGCAAAACCTCGCCACCAACATCCTCACCGATGTGAACAACGACGGCGCGCCCGATATCCTCGGCGTCAACGCTCCCTTGGCGTATTCCCTGAACAACGCCGACGGCACCTTTCAAGATTACCAGCGTTCCACCGGCGGCATCGGCAACGAGTTCTACCTCAACTACGCCGTCACCACCGATTTCGACGCTGACGGCAAGCAAGACATCTTCTATGCCGGAACCAATGGCGTGCAAGGCGGCCAGCCCCCGCGCCTGCTCGTTAGCCTCGGCGTCGGCGATGGCACGTTCACGCAACCCACCGAGTTCGGCCGCGGCACCGGTGCCAATCAACTCGGCGCTGCCGACCTGACGGGCGACAACAAGCCCGAAGCAATCAATATCACCAATGGCGGACTCGGAAAGGTAATCCAAGTCTGGCGGAACAACGGCACCGGAACCGGATTTGCGCTCATTCCCGATTCCACGCAACTCCTCACCTACCCAACCACCGGCGGCGGATTCAGTTTCCACTTCAGCGGCTTCGCCTTGGGCGATTTCGACAGCGATGGCATCACCGACCTCATCGCCCACCAAACCGCCGGCACCAACGACGCGCCTCCCGAAAAGTTCATGTTCTTCAAGGGCCGCACCGTCGCCAACCCAACCGACGTCAGCCAGTTGTTCGACGCGCCGCTAATCACCGCGCCCGGCATGATCGAAGTTAAAAAGATGATCCCCGCCGATCTGAATAACGACGGCGACCTCGATTTGGTGCTCAATTCACAATTCTTCTCGTACACGATGCTCGGCAACGGCGACG
>JANNTN010000315.1:0-27249 GCA_031394445.1 Anatilimnocola sp. | reverse complement strand
CATCCCGTAAAATCAACGCATTGGATCGCGTGATCCAGCGTTCATTCCTTCATAACCCACTCTGGCCGGTCGTCCTGTTCAGGCTGAACCAAAACACCTGCAATTAGCCAACTGAAGGCTTTCCGGGCTGTGCCCCAGTTGGCAGTCGATAGTATTTGCCCTCTGGTGTGCGTCCGTAAAAAAGGTTCATGTCCGCCCAATAGGCACAGTGCCGGCTCACGCGAGAAACGGTCTGGCCTGCAGTTCGTGCGATTTCCTCAGTACTTAATGGCGAACCCGTAATAATCGCATCGATTCGCTCGGTTTGGCAGCCAGACCCAAAGCCATTTCTAATTACTCGATCACCACGCATGACTAATTCTCCTGCTTCGTTTACAAGGGATTGTATGGCCGAGTCACAAAACGCATTATCGAGCGCCATTCATGGCCCTTCCTCCTTTTAGGCCCGCCATTCATGGCGGGCAATCGCCCCGGCCAACGCTCCTACAGCCGCGCGAGCGGCGACATTTTGTAGCCGCAGGCGTCAGCCTACGGAACACGTCCCCCAACAACGAATTTCAGCCCCGGAAGATGCGACACGAAATTTAACGCCAGGTGATGTGTCGCCCCTTCGGGGCTTTCCAGAACAATTTTGATTCGTTCGGCCTACCGTGGGCTCACGCCCACGGCTAAATAATTCCGCCGCTGCGCGGCTAGGCGACATACCGATCTTGTCGCGAGAGCCATTAGCCCCATGCGAGGATTTGCTATTTCCGGCTTCCCTAGCTTCCGGCTGCGCTGGAGGGAGGCGGAGTGGCAACTTGCTGCTCAGCGGACATCGGCGGGATCGCTACATATCCTTCCGGCACGCGCCGGGGCAAGGTGATGTACGTCCGCCCCGATTCCCGCTGTTGTTGCATGAGGTCTTCCACAATGCGATGCAAGTCATTGTCAAATTTCGCGGCAAGCTGGTGCCGGATTTCTCGAATTTCATCCGTTGGTGTCTTCATCGTCATCTACCGTAAGTTGTTCGGGCGTGCAAATTAGTGGCGGAAGGTATCCCACCTCTCGGCAAATCCGGTCGATTCGTGTTTGCGCGGCCACATTGGCAATGTGCTTGAAATTCCACGTCACAAGGTATTGTACTCCGTGAAAGGCTGAAATCGCCACGTGCAAAGCATCGCGCGGCTCCGATGGCGGTATGGCGCGTTGGGCCATAAGCTGGTCGGCTAAGGCTTCTATGGCAGCGTTAATCTGAAGCGACTCCAGAGTCTGAATCTCGTGCAACCGTTCAGCAGCAGCGTCTGGATCACCGCTTCCGCATTCATCGTGGACAATTTGGGAGACAACCAACCGATAACGAGTTATTGCCTTTGGCCACCAGCTACGAGCAAATTCCTGCCGAACCGAAATCGACGGGTCTCGATGCAGTCGGCCGGTCAGATGTCCAATCACCGTCGTTTCGACGTACACCGTATCCATTGGTTGGCCCTGTGATGCGATCGGCTTGTTTTTGTCCGCTACGAACTCTGATTGTGGTGCGAATTTTTGAGCGTGGCGAGTGGAAAGACGGCGCTAAAGATTGGGAAATTTTTCTGCGGGGAGGGTAAGTGGGTTTGTGTAAATCGTTGTGCGGGAATGGGTTGTGGATTTGGGTTGTGTTGGTGGTGCGCTCAAGTTGAGCGGTGTTTTAGCGCGGGGTCTGCGATCAGGAGACAGGGTTCAGGAGGTGAGCGTTCGCGAAATTTATTTTGGTACTTTCGGGGAGGTCAGGTGAATGGTCAGAGGATTGAGTGTGTTTGCAAGTTGTTGGGCGGCTTTGGTTTGAGGCGATTCGGAAACGGCGAATGGTGGTGAGGGGTTGGTGAGTGTTTGGGCTCTTGTGGTGAGCTTTGGTGAGGTCAGAAGTCAGAGGTCAGAGGTCGGCGCGCAGGGAGGGTGTTTTCTCGCGCGGGGGCGCGGAGTGAGGGACGAGGTTGTCGTCCAATATGTACATTGCAATTTGGCCGAAAAACCGGGCGAGATTTTGGGAAATAGTTTGGGAGTGGCTGAAGGTGGGGTGGCTCGGCTGTGGGGAGGGGGTGGGTGGTTTGGCGAAGTGGAGCTTCGGGAGGGTGCGGTCGCCAAGCGGAGCTTGGGACCGAGAAGACGGAGTGCAGAGGGCGGCAGAGGAGAATGAGCCAAGAAATAAGAAAGCCCGAGAAGCCGCTTGTTGAAAGCGGCCTCTCGGGCTCATGGCGGGGGCATCACGAACAGAACTATCGTTACCGGCGCTGTTCTTATAAGGCACAGGGCCGGGGAACTGACTGCCCCGATGCGCCCGGACAGGCTAGAATCGCAAGGGCCTCTCCCTCCCTCAAGATTCAAGCCGCCGGGCAGCAACGGGCGATATCGTAGGCACTAGTGGATTAGTCGCAGGAGTCTCGGTCCAACGCCTGACCGGCAAGCTGCGGCACCCTTGTGCATCAACGAACTTTATTTCCAACTCAACCAGTTCCAAGTTATCGCGAGTCCATTCTGACGATTCTTTTGAGCCGGTTGTCTCTGATTGTGATTCACCCTTATTGCACACACCGTGCCATTCGCTTTCCGAAGCACGCATGTGAATCGGTCGGCTGAAAGCAACTCGTTGTGCTATCTAGATTTCCGACAGGAATGAAGCTCTTTTCGTTCGCGCATTTTTTTGTTACGCGGTTCCAGAATGCTGCGTGGTGAGACGAATGCTGCCCAAGTTTCAGGCAAATTATCGTCGGAGTCGCCTGATTTTTTTAAAGCCGCGAGTGTTTGGTGATGGCGGCAGTATCGGGAGTATTACGAAAACCGATTGTGGGTATTCGTTGCGCGGAAGGTTGCTCGGATAGCGCGCAATTCTTGCCGTGGGAGGAAGAATGGTGGGCCGGCGCTCGCGGGCTCAGTGGTCCCAAGAAGACTGCTGGGCTTGGTTGTTTGCGAAGCGGAGCTTCGAGGAAGTGCGGTCCCAAGCGGAGCTTGGGACCGAGAAATGAATCTTGACTATTTGATTCCACGCAAATGTCGATTCTGCGTTCCTCGGTTGCCGCTGCAGCGGGATAGCAGGTCACAGATTATCGATCGCGTCGCCACCCGCGCTGCTGCAAATGGCCCGCCACACGCCGATGGCGATGTTATTGGTGATGAATCGCGTCGAACCGTCGCACATCGAGGTTTGCACGCCGCCTGGATGCCGGCTGCGGGAGGCCATCATCGTGGTCGTAGAAGTCGTTGCCTCCAGGCAGGGAGGATTCAGGGGGTGGTCCGATTTGCATTGCCCACCGGCGTAGAGGGAATCGGGTATTGGGCTGTTGGGGCCCTGGTAGCCTTCAAACACTGCGCCGCCGCGCCACCAACTAAATCCACGCAGGTCGCCAGCCTGGCCCTGAATGGTTTCGGCCAGCATCAAGGTGTTACTCAGGCCATCGGTAATTTCGGCGAACCGCGCGCCTGGTTTCGAAGTCTGGACGGCGGTGACTTCGGAGAACGGTGCCCCCAGAAACGTCACGCTCTGGTAATTAATTTGGTCGTAAACTGTGTTGCCGAAATTGACGACGTAATTGTGATACGTGATCCCCTGGTTGGCGGTGCGTTGCGGCTTCGTGTCGCTGGGGCAAGTCAGCGTTTTGATATTCTTGGTCGTGACCGGCAGATTCAGAGGGTTGCTGTAACGGGCGTCATCGACCGGAATGCCAAACTTGCGATCCATGACGTAGGCATCATACAACGCCTTTTGCTCGATATAGGGCAGGGCCGAGACCTGCCATGTGCCCCAGCAGCAGCCGTAGGCACCGACGGGGAGCCGTTGATAGGTGTTTTCGTAATTGTGCATGGCAATGCCAACCTGCTTGAGCTGGCTGATGCACTGTGAGCGCCGCGCGGCCTCGCGGGCCGATTGCACGGCCGGCAGAAGGAGCGCCACCAGCACGCCAATGATGGCGATGACGACCAATAGCTCGACCAGCGTAAAACCGTGTTTATTGCGAAACATGTCAGACCTCCATTTTCAGTACTCACCACTACTCCAAAGTGAAATTGGCCTCGTGGCTGCCACGCCCCTGCGGAACGTCCAACTTCAACTTGGTCTTCCGGTTGTATTTCACTGGAATTCGCTCGACAGCCAGCGACGCTCCTCGCCGGGCGGACCTTCCACTTTCTCTCACTTCCCGCGATCGGGAGACGAGATCATCACCTGATACGAACCCGCAGGCCGTCCTTGCGAAAGCTTGAGCTGATACTTTCCGTCCTCGATCATCCCGCCGCTGCTGACGCCATGCTGCAAATCATCCGGCATGAACTGGATCGCGCCGTAATCGACAGGCTGGCCTTGATAGGACACCACTCCGTGCAGCGCACGCCGTCCCAGCGGATTGTCTTCGCTGCATCCCAGCAGGGCCACAGCCGGCGTCAGCAGCGTCAACAAGAAGCATGCGTCGTGCAAGCCCAGACGCGGACAAGATCGTGAGCCACTACGAGACAGCATTTTCAGCGTCCTCCAGCGCACCCAAGAGCACGGTGACGTACCGATTATAGTGCGGCCGCAAGCCGAAGAATAAGCAAATGCCGAGGACGTGTCTGGCAAAAAATCCTGGCAGCGATAGATACGTTGCCGGCAATCCCACGATCACTCATTTCAACGCAAAGATCGCAAAGCAGGGCAAAGAAATGCACGACCAGCCAAAAGCGAGTGGTGGGAGAGGCACATGACAGAAAGATGGGGGGACAGAAAAATGCAGAAGGCAGAGCAGAGGAAATAGCCGCGGATCCAATGATCGGCTGGTGTTTAGCGCTACACCACTGGCTTCACCCGCGACCATCCGCAATACACACCTAAAAAGCTTGTTTTCTCAGCAAGCTTTTTGGGTTTCGGGCGGAAGGAAAATGGAGCCACGGATGGAACACGGCCCGGCGAAGCCGGAACCAAAGGAGGGAAGGAACCACGAAAGACACGAACTACACGAAAAAAGGATAAAAGCAGGAGCCAAAGGAAATGAATTGAACAGGAGCGAACAGAGGGAACGGAGAAAAGCTCTTTGAACAAAAGGAAACGAAGGCAACGAAGTGGGGATTCAGTAAATTGTTACCGTGCCATTAAGTTTTGCCACACACCCGAGGACGGATTGTGAGGCGAGATGGTGGGCCGGCGCGAGCAAGCTCGCTGGTCCCACCCTACAGGAGGTTGGCCCACAACACCCTACGAGAGATCGATGGTCTCGCCGTAGCGGGGGACGTGGGTGTTGAGGCCGAGGGTGGTTTTGATTTCGGTGGCGAGCTGGAGGGCGACGGTTTCTTCGCCGTGGGTCATGAAGACACGCTGGATTGAGCGGGAGGGGGGCGGGGTTGGTTCGCCGTTGCCATGAACAAAGTGGGTAATCCAGCGGATGAGCCCATCGTGGTCGGCGTGGCCGGAGAAGCCGTAGATTTGCGAGATTTTGGCTCGCACCTGAAAGTCGCGACCGTGAATGCGGACGCGTTTGGCTCCATCGACAATTTGCCGTCCGAGCGTGCCTTCGCCTTGGTGGCCGACAAATAGAATCGTCGCTTCGGGCTTTTCGATGTTGTTCTTCAGATGGTGCTTGATGCGGCCGGCGTTGCACATTCCGGAACTGGACATGATGACGTTTGGCGCGGGAGCGAAATTGATCTGCTTCGATGACTCCGAGGTGCGAACATATTTTAGATTCGGATACTTGAACGGCGGCTGTTGTTCGCGAACCATCTGGAGCAGGGCTTCGTCGCAATAGCCGTGGAATTGTAAATAGACCTCGGTGACGTCCACGGCCATGGGGCTATCCAAGAAGATTGGCAGTTGCGGAATGCGATCAGCGCGGACAAGCCGGCCGAGGTGATAGACCAACTCTTGAGCCCGTTCGACCGCGAACGTGGGAATGACGAGATTGCCGCCGCGGCTGACGGCGTCGTTGATGGCAGCGGCAAGCTGCGTTTCGGTATCGCCGGGGCGGGAATGATTACGGTCGCCATACGTCGATTCCATCACGATGTAGTCGGCATCGCTCAAGAAGGTCGGGTCGCGGACGATGGGCTTGTCTTCCTGGCCGATGTCGCCAGAAAACACGATGCGTTTGGTCTGGCCGTTCTCCGTGGCGTCGATCTGGATCATCGCGGAGCCCAGGATGTGGCCTGCGTCGAAAAATCGAGCGGTCACTTCAGGGGTTACCTGAATCGGTTCGCCATACTTCACCCCTTGGAACAGCGGCACGGTTTGATCGACATCAGCCACGCCAAACAACGGCTCATACGGATGCGGGCTTTTGCGGCCTTCGCGCCGATGCCGCTTGAGTTTGTACGCGACATCTTCTTCCTGAATTTCGGCGGCATCTCGGAGCATGATGTCGATCAGCCCGACCGAGGGCTCGGTGGCATAGATGGGCGCTTGCAGCCCCAGCTTCACCCACCGCGGAAGGAGCCCGCAATGATCGATATGCACATGTGTGAGCAGCATGGCCGCGATCTTGTGGGGAGGAATAGCGGGCGGATCCCAGTTGCGCGATTGAAAATTTCGCTCTTGAAACATGCCGCAATCGATCAGCACGTATTTGCCGGCGACTTCGAGGCAATAGCGGCTGCCCGTGACCTGGCGATTGGCACCCAAGAAATGGATTTGCATTGTGATGCCGTGGCAGCGGGCCACGGTCCTTCCCGTTGTTTTGAAACGAGCGGCCAAGAGCGGCCACTCGTACTTTGTACTCGCAAAGCATCAGGCGGCACGAGTGCCCAGCGATCGGACGCATACTTGAACCAGGCGGCGCAGTAAGACCGGCACCAGACCGGTTAAGTGGGTTTAGGCACTCCGCAAGAAATAGTCTCCCTCAAACTCATCGCAAAAAAAGCAGAAGCCACAGATGAAACACGGATTGACGCAGCGCGGGCGTGGGCCGCAACCAAAAGAGGGAAGGAACCACGAAATACACGGCCCGGCGGAGCCGGAACCAAGAGGCAGGAAGAAACCACGAATCAAACGAATTCAACGAATCAGACAGAAGTTGGCCGCGGATGAACACGGATGACACGGATTTTTTGAACAGAAGGAAACTAAGGCAACGAAGTGGGAAATCAGAAATTTGAGCGGGCTGCGTAAAAACGCAGCGTTTGTAATGCGAATGACACGAAAGCAGGCAGAAGCCACAGATGAAACACCGATTTACACGGATAAATGCAAAGATTTCATGCGGACCGAAAATCCTCGCGCCACGCAAAGAAATGGAAAATTTGTATTGCGGATAGACACAGATGAATTCGATCTGTGTTTCATCCGTGTCAATCTGTGGCTCTGCTCGATGCCTTAGCCAGCGCGAAAGAGAATCCGCCTAGGAATTAAGACGTTCAGGCGGCTCAAAAAATCGGTGAGGTGCAGCAATGGTGCTGGATGCTTATGGATTCAGCATCCTAAGGACGGTCCACAATTTTCCTGTTCAGGCACTGGGCCGGCGAAAATGCTGGTAGGCCAGGAGCACTTCATAAAGGTCGCTGGAAATGCTGATTTCGTCGTCAGTGAAATCGTTGACCCACTGGCGGCGGCCTTTGACCGCGTCCATCAGAAGCGGCAGAACTTCGCCCAGCGGCAGAGTCACCGCATCCCGCAGCGGGAGCGTCTGGGCCTCACGCACGGGCAGCGTTGCCGTGGTGTCGCCACCCATTTCGTCAGGACCGTAATAAACACGCAAACGATTGGGGACCATGCAGGATCCTTCCTGGGGGCGAGATTCCTTCCGGCGATACGTGCGGCCTGTCCCGGCCTGTTTGCGCTCGGCGCAATGATAGCACGGGGCAGTTCGCTAGGACCGTATATCGGCCTGCGGAGCGCTGGGACTTCTGCGATAATTCGGGGAATATGAAGGCTGGCAGCGCGCCGACGTGCTAGCGTGGGTAAGTGGCAAGTGGGTTCATGCGCTGACGCTGAAGATGCAAAGTCCTACGAGGATTTTTGGGCATGGCCGAAACAGCGAAATCGATTGCCGAACTGCTGATACAGCAGCAGATGCCTTGGCAGACGTTGGCGGAACGGAGCGGCGTGGACGAGCAACGCGTGACAGCGATCATTCTGGGTCGCTGGACGCCGAGCCCTGAGGACCGTGACGCCATTGCCGCGGTGTTCGGCCTTACGCGCGACGACATCGCGTGGGGACACAAGACGCCGATTCAACACATTTATGGGCAAGGGCCGGGTTGAAGATCAACGAATGCAATACAAGTGATCGAGCCCCCGAATGAACAAACTCGCTTCTGACGGAGCCGCCGACGCCCAAAACATTTCCTCCCCCAGCTTGTTTGTTCCCAGCAAGTTGTACTTTGGCCCAACCTCCAGAATGAACGTCTGCCCACTTTGATCGAGACAAAAAACTTTGCCTTCCACCACCCACGGCGACGCCGTCAAACCTGCAGCACCCGGTAGCCGCTGCCGATAATGCTGCTTTCCTGTATTGGCATCGATGCAAGTCACGATTCCTGCCTGCTGGGTTAGCATGAACAGGCAGTCGTTCGCCACCGCCGGCGACGCCACCGCATGGCCGGTGAAATTGATGCTCCACGCAACATAGTTATTGGTCGAATCTGATCCGGTGAGAGAAATATCACCGCTCGCCCCTGGTTTAACCGCCACCAACAAGCCCCGTTGACCGGTCGTACGATCCCCCGAATCAACATACAGCAGCTTGTCGCTCGCCACAGGTGATATCGCACAGCGTCCGCTACCCGTCATTTCCCAGAGTAGCTTGCCGCTCGCCGGTTCGTATGCCCGCATTTTGGTCCCGCCGCCGGTAACCAGTTCGGTGCGGCTTTCATTTTTCCAAACAAGCGGCGTCGCCCAGTTCGATCGTTCATCGCGAGCCACGCGCCACACTTCGTCACCGGTCGTCTTGTTGAGTGCGACTAAAAATGATGATTTATCGTTGTCACACTGAATAAATACGAGTTCGCCGTGAATGATCGGTGAACTGCCGCTGCCCCAATCCATCTGGATCGGGTAGCTGCCCAAATCTTTTGACCAGAGCAGCTTGCCGTCGAGGTCATAGCAATAGACGCCGGTCATCCCAAAATAAGCAATCAGCCGCTCACCGTCCGTGGCCGGAGTCTCCGTTGCATAACTGTTCTGTGCGTGAATCGGCACGCGTGGCCGGCCATCTGACGCCGTTTGCTCCCACAGAATTTTGCCCGTCGCGCGATCCAGACACAGCACTACCCACCGATAGTCGATAGCGGGCGCTGATCGGTAGTTGCCGAATACGAACGTCAGCGCTCCCGCTTCGCCCGGACTCCAATCACCCGGCTTGGGCCGCTTTGCGCTCTCTGCCGCGGCCGCCGTGACAAAAATCTTCTCGCCCCACACCACCGGTTGCGACCACCCCACGCCGGGAATCGCCGTTTTCCAGGCAACATGTTCGTCGGCCGACCATTTTTCTGGATGCCTCGCCTCTGCGGCGATCCCATTTCCATTTGCGCCGCGAAATTGTGGCCAATTTTCGGCGGCCGTCACGCACGCAAGCATTGTCCAAACACACGCGACCGTTACGACTCGACGCAAAAACATGCTTTCCTCAATTACGGCAGCAGCCGGATACGCAGGTTTTTGAATTCGATCGGCGAGCCTTCGGATTCGAGGCAGAGGTAACCGGTGGGGGGCTCGGCATTTGAACCGCCAGAGACTTCTTCGCCGTTGACACGCAGGCGAATTTCGCCGTTGAATGCGCGAATGTGATAGTGGTTCCACTCGCCGGCGCCCTTAGTCATTTCCTTGCGGGGAAAGCTGCGGCTGCCGTTGGGCGAAAGGGGCTCGAAGGGTTTTAGCTTGGCCGTACCCGTGGCGAAGACGTCGCCGTTGGTGGTGAACCAGTCATCCTTTTTGCCGGGATTTTTGGCTCGATAGTTGTCGCGAAAGGCGTGATCGAGGATTTGCACCTCAATGCCGTCCGGCAGGCGCTTGGTGTTATTCCGTGCCTCGAGAGCTTTGATCGATTCGTCGCTGGCCCAGACGAACACGCCCGAATTGCCGCCTGGCTTTTGATGCATCCACTGCACGACCAACTCAAAATTCGTGATCGGCTCCTTCATCCGCATGACGCCCGTCGGCTTTCCCGTGCATTGGATTTTGCCGTCCTTGAACGACCACGTATCCGCGTCGCAATTCACGTTGGCGAAGTCACCTTCGCCGAGTGAGCGCCAGCCGGGACCGTTGCCGTCGATGAAGGCTTTGGGGAGCGGGGCGTCGTCTGCGGAGAGGAGGCCGAAAGAGAGGAGAAGAAAAACGGCGGAAAGGAGAGTGGTTTTCATGCCAGCAAGGTAACGCGGAGCGGTGTGCGGAGCAATCATGCCACTGGGCTACAACGCGACAGGACTTAATCTATTTCGGTGAGAATTTTGCAATCGCGTCGCGGTTGAGTGTGATGCCGAGTCCGGGGCCATTGGGGATTTTGAGGAGGCCGTCGGCGTCGAGGGAGAAGGGCTGCTCGATGATATCTTCGATGTAGGGGACGCCGGTTTGGTATTCGACCCAGCGGGCGACAGGGAGGGCGGCGGAGAGGGCGAGGTCGGCAGCGACGCCGATGGCGGTGTTCCAGCCGTGGGGGACGAGGAGGAGGCCGTGGTCGTAGGCGGCCCAGCCGAGCTTGCGTCCTTCGGAAAGGCCACCGCATTTTGTGAGGTCGGGCTGGATGATATCGACGGCGCGGGCGTCGATGAGGGGCTGAAACGATTGGCGGCGGGTGAGGACTTCGCCGGTGGCGATGAGGATGGGAGATGTTTTCTTTAGCTCGGCGAATCCGTCGAAGTCGTCGGGCTTGAGCGCTTCTTCGAACCAGGTGATGCCGTAGTCTCCGAGCATGCGGGCCGTTTCGCGGGCCCAGCCGACATTGTGCGGCCAGAACTGCTCGCTGCCGCCGGCATCGACCATGAGCTCGACCTCGGGGCCAACGGTGTCGCGGGCGGTTTTGATCAATTGTTCGTCGAGTTGCCGGCTGACACGGCCGAAGGGCCTCCAGCCCATTTTGATCGCTTTGAAGCCGCGGCTAAGTTGCGTTTGGAGGGCTTCGCGCAGCTTGGGTGGATCGTCGAACAGGATAGAGGCGTAGGGCTTGATGCGGTCGCGGTAGCAGCCGCCGAGGAGGCGCGACACAGGTTGGTTGAGGGCTTTGCCGAGCAGATCCCAGAGGGCAATGTCGATGCCGCTAATCGTGTGCTCGACGCTGCCGCCGCGGCCGAGCCAGAACATTGATTGACGGAGCTTTTCGCTGACCCGCTCCGGTTCTAACGCCGATTCGCCGATTAGATGTTCTTTGAGAAGCTGCAGCGAGCCTTCGACGAGCGCCAGCGTGGTGTAGCAACTGCCGATGCCAACGATGCCGTCTTCGCTGGTCACTTCGAGGAGGGTGTTGTATTGGACGTTGGGGTCGGTGCCGCCGGGCCAGCCGTGATCGTGGGTTTGGCCGCCGAGGGGAATGGTTTTAACGGAAACGATTTTCATTGGAACCGCTCACGAAGCAGAAGGAACCGCGGATTGCGCAAATATCGCGGATAAAGAAAGACAAATTTGGGCACTGGCTTAATTTAGCTATTTTTATTCATTATCATCCGCGTAAGCCCGCGTCATCCGCGGTCCTCACTCTTTTTTGACTGCGAAGTGAATTATGTCCCGCGCCGCGACCGAATACCGCTACGAAAAATTGACTTGGCCGGAGATCAACGATGCGGTCGATTTGGGGAAGGTTTGTATTTTGCCGTGTGGGGCGGTGGAGCAGCATGGGCATCATCTGCCGCTGGATGTCGATCTGGTGTGCCCCGGTGGCATTGCTAAGGGGGCGGGGATGGCGATTCCCGAGAAGCTCTTGGTGCTGCCGATTGTGGCGTATGGCTATACCGGGCATGTGATGGATTTTCCCGGCACGATCAATAGCGATTTCGAGCACTTCATGCATCACGTGCTCGATATTACGAAGTCGCTGGCGTATCACGGGTTCAAGAAGATCATTTTGCTCAACGGGCATGGGTCGAACATGCCGAATTTGGACCTCGTGGCTCGGCGGACGAATCTGGAGACGGACGCGGAGTGCATTTGCACGGCGTGGTGGCAACTGCTGACCGTCGATAAAGAATTCTTGCCCCGTTGGCGGCAAAGTAAATTTCCCGGCGGGTGCTCGCATGCGTGCGAACTTGAAACGTCGCTGTACTTGTATCTCGACGGCGACAATGTGCGGATGAACGAGATCAAGAGCGGGACGGTGTCGTTCAATAACGAGGACAATCCGTTCATGTGGGTCGATTTGTTCGCGGCGGGGCCGGCGACGGTGGTTTCGTGGACGAGCAGCTATTCGGAAACGGGCGTGCTGGGGGATGCGGAGTTGGCGACGGCGGAGAAGGGGCGCGAGGCGTATGAAGAGTCGGTGAAGCAGCTTTCGCGGTTCGTGACCTGGAGGAAGGATCGGCCGAAGGATCAGCGGAAGGATCGGCATCGTCATCCGCCGACGATGCCGATGCCGTGGGGGCAGCGGCCGATCATTGGATAACCAGTTCCCGCACAAGCGGCCAATCGACTTCAATTCCCAGGCCGGGTTTATCGGTGATTGTCGTCGTCGGGCCTTCAATCGCCAGCGGTTCTTTGACGAGGCAGATTTCGTAGTAGGCGGGGCCGTGGATATCGCCGGGCCATTGTTCGACTTGAAGATTCTTGGTGGCGACGATGAGGTGGCCCATGGCGGCGGTGGCGATGTCGAATTCGAGATTAGAGCCGATCGTGCAGCCGACGTTGTGCTGCTCAGCAAAGAGTGCAATCTCTCGCGATTTGCGAATGCCGCCGTTTTTGCCGGGATAGACGCTGATGAGATCGCAGGCCTGGTTGCGAATCAGCTCTTTGGCGTGGACGAGGTTGAAGCACATGTCGTCGGCCATGACGGGAACGCAGCACTCGCGGCGGACGCGGGCGATTTGGGCGTAGTCACCGTCGGGTGTGGGTTGCTCGACGAGGTCGATTTGGCAGTCCTTGAGTTCGCGGATGCAGGAGATGGCGGTGTCGGCGTCCCAGCCGCAGTTGGCGTCGATCACGAGCTTGCGGTCGAAGCCAATCACTTCGCGGACGGCGCGGACGCGGGGGATGTCGTCGTCGGGTTTTCCGCCGACTTTCACTTTGACCGTGGAGAAGCCGGCGGCGACGAGTTCGGCGGCCCGCGCGCGGGCGCGAGGTACGTCATAAGCACCGAGCGAAAAGCGGCTGGGGATTGCCAGCGGTCGGCACGCCCCACCGAGGAGTTCATACACCGGTTTGCCGGCCGCTTTGCCCAGCACATCCCAGCAGGCCATTTCGATCGCGCTTTTGGCGAACCAGTTGTGCTGGACAGCGGCGTCCATTTTGCGGTCAAGCGCGGCGATGCTCTCCAGCGGCTTCGCCGGGTCGAGTTCCATGCCGCTAATAAGCGGCGCGAGCACCCGGTCGATCACCGCCTGCACGCCCCACACCGTTTCGCCGCTCCAACGCACGGTTATGGATGCTTCGCCCGCACCTTCGAGGCCGTTATCGGTCAGCAGCCGCACGAGCACAAACTGCGACTCCTCATGCCGGCCGAGGGCGGAGATCATGCGGTAGGCCGGCTTGAGCGGGACGCGGACGGGGTGGGTTTCGAGGGAGGCAATTTTCATTATGGAGGGAAATGACGAATGACGAAATCCGAATGACCAATGAAACCCAGCGTCCTTCATTGGTCATTCTGGCTTCGACATTCATCATTCTTGACCGGAGAAGTGTTGGAGAACATTTCGGGTGATTTTACTCACGGCGTCATCGACCAGAATTGAGCTGACCCAGTTGATGGAGCCGGCGGAGAAGACGGAGCCTGTGCCGGCGGGTTCGACGATGGACATATCGGCGCCGCCGCCATTGGCGTTAGTGCCTTGGGCGAGTAGCCGCGTGCCTGTGGGAGATGATTTGCTGATTTTGTCGGTTTCGTGGCCGGATGCGCCGCCGGGAACGCGCTCGTGGAGTGATGCGTGGCCGAAGAGGTTGCCATTGGCAAGACCCGTGCCAGCGAAGGCCCAGTGGTTGGCATCGATTACGCGGTAGGGGGCGGCGGTCATGATGCCGCGGGGGTCATAGACGACGCCGAGGAGCGACGCTTCGGATTCGTGGCGGAGGTTAAACCGACTCTCTTGCGTTGCACCAGGTAATCGTAGCCGCCGTTCGTCGTCGTTGCGGTAGATGCAGGTTTGCTCGTCGAGGAATTCGACGTCGCAATTGAGGCCGTTACCGCCGAGATAGACGAGGCGGCCGCCGCGTTCGAAGACCCACTGTTTGACGCGGTCGTACATTTGCTGCGACCAGTATTCGGGGTGCGTGCTGATCACAAGAACGCGGTAGGCGTCGAGATCGAGTTGGCCGAAGTGAAGCTGCGTTTCGGCGTAGTAGTCGTAGTCGAGGCGCTCGCGCTCGAGCCAGGCGAGGAGCCGCCATTCGGCGGGGGCGAGGTGGCAGGCGGCGCGGCCGGCGATAGGGTCTGTGGCTACGACGTGCTCGGGCACATGGTTGATGGGTTCGGGGCGGTCGAAGGAGAGGGGAACGTAGTCGGTGCAGTCGTAGTTGACGTGATCAGGGTTTGTGTAGCGTTTCAGCTCCAGCCGGGCGTTCACTGTCGGCGTGGGCGGGAGCTGATCGGGATGAATGTAGTTGCTGCGCCCGCCGAAATTGTTGTAGGCGTTCCAAGTGATGTTGCTGGCGAGGACCGCGATTTTTGCTCGCGGCTGACGGGGCGCAACGATCCAGGGGAAGGAAAAAAAGCGGCCGGCTTCGCTTTTGGCGTGGAAGTAGTAGAGGCCGGAGCGTTCGGGGGCGGTAACGAACTGCTTGTGGTGTGGGCTGGCGTAGCCGAATTTGTTCCACATCACGCCGGTTTGCGTGTAGTCGCCGTCGGGCGTGATTTGAATGGTCGCCCGCGGGCCGTGCTCATCGAACCAGCCGAGAGGACGGACGAGTTCTTTTTGCCAGCCGTAATGCCAGAGGTCGATCTTATACGCGGCGTCGCTGTGGACGCGGAATTCGCTTTTTTCGCCGGCGCGAACCCACTTGGGCCAGGCATAGCCGAGCAGATCATCTTTCAGCAAGCGGAAATGGTGCGGCTGATGCTCTTGAATGTCGATCGTGACGCGTTTCGAGCCGTAGCCATCCTTGGCCAAGATCACTTCGTATTGGCCCGGAGGAATATCGGCGTACACCGCACCGCTGGCTCGGGAGCGTGTCGCCACGCTGCCACTTGCCGAGAGGATTTCGATTTCGACGCCGGGAAGGGCGACGTAGCGTTCGTCACTGGCGTAGCCAAGGAGCATGGGAAGGGGTCAGGGGGAAGGGGTCAGGGATCAGGAGTCAGGATAGGTGCATCGAGGCGGTGGCGGCAATCGACGAGGAGCCAGGAGAGGCTGCTGGCGAGATAAATGGCGGCGACGGCCGCAAGGAGCGGACCATAGTTAGTGTGCTTGATGGTTTCACCCTCGATGATTTGCATGGTGGTGTTCCGATCAAGGATCAAACCAAAAGCCAGCGGGCAAATCACGCTGCCGATGGTGCCAGCCGTGTTTACGAAGGCGAAAATCGTGCCGGTGTAGCGGCCGCCCAGATCGGCAGCGGCACCCCAGACCGTCGGCTGATTCCAATCGACGAAGAATTTTACCAGCATCAGGGCCAGGCCGGCGGCGAGCGGCGTTTTTTGACCGATGACGGCGAACATCAGCATGGCGGCAATTAGCGGGCCGGAAACACCGACAGCGACGCGGCCCCACCGCGGCCCGAGGCGGCGGAGCAGCCGGTCGTTCAGCCAGCCGCCAACGAAGCCGCCGATTGCTCCACCGACGAGCGGCAAACTGGCGAGCAGGCCCGCCGTGCCGATTTTTACATGGTAGTTGTCGAGAAAGAACGAGCCCATGAGCGAGACGTAGATCACATCCGCGCCGGCGGCGAGAGCTTGCTGAAACGAAAGAGCCAGCAGGCTGCGATTGGCGAGCGCCGTGTGCAGAGGCAACAGGCCGCGAGCGGGCGCGACGGTCAATTCGTCGGTGGCGATGAGCTGACGCTCGGCGTCGCTCACGCGTTCGTCGTCGGCCGGCGTTTCGCGATAGAGGAGCAGCAAAAGCGTTGCAAACACTACTCCCGCCCCCATCATGACGACGAGGGCCATGCGCCAGGAGAGGCCGCAGACGCCCATGAGGAGCGTGGCCATGATGATCGGCGACAGCGCACCGCCGAGACGGCCACAGGTCGTGGCCACGATACCTTGTAGCATCGTGCGCTGCGGGCGAGGGAACCAATTGCGGCTGGCCTACGCCAACACCGGATAGGCACCTGCTTGGGCGCCGCCAAAGAGCAGACGCAAACCGGCGAGGTAGAAGTAATTGCCGCTCCAGCCGGTGGCGGCGAGAGCGAGCGACCAGAGGGCGATGCTGAGGCCGAGAAAGAGCCGCGAACCGGCCACATCACACAACATGCCGGCGGGAAGTTGCACGCCGCCGTAGGAGTAATAGAACAGACTGAAGAGGCCGCCGAGTTGGGCTTCGGTGTAGCCAAACTCTTTCGCCAACTCGGGCTTGATGAAGTTAAACGTGTAGCGATGCACATAGAGCAACGCCGACGTACCGCAGGCCAGCGAGAACATCAGCCAGCGGATGTTGGTGGGGCGCGTCACGGTGCGTACAGTCTAGTCGAGCTTGGCCATTGCTCCTTGCATGTCGATCTGTCGTAGCTTTTTGGTCTTTTCGAGCTCGCGGTAACAATCGGGCAGATCGAAGCGGGCCAGGATGTTGGGAGGCAGGGCGGAGAGGGGCCAATTGTAGTCTTCGCTCTCGGCCACGTGGGCGTACGCGGTGAGGCCTTGCTTGAGTGTGAGCTCTTTGACGCGATTCTTCAGCACCGCGGCAAACGTGGCGGGTTGCGCGCCCCAGCCCTTGGCGACGATATGAATATCGCGATGGCCGAACGAACGGAGCCAGTCGAGAACGCGGAGCAGGTCGTAGGTTTTTTGGCCGATGTAGGGACGATCGAGCATGATCCCGTAGGCCGAGTAGAAGTAGTCGCTGCCGTAGGCGTTGAAGAACTGATCGGCACCGCACGTGTCGGGCCGCGAATCGCCGATGCCGCGGAGGTCGCAGGCATAAAACGGCACGTCACCATCGCCCGCACTCAGCAATTCCTTGATGAGCGGTTCGCTCCGCAGCTCGGCATCGGCCGAATGGTGTGAAACATAAAGAATCGCGGGCCGCGGGTCTTGGGGCGGGCGGGAAAGGTGCGCGGTTTCGGTCAGGCGCGTTACGATCGCGAAAATATCGGGCTGGGTTTCAACGACATAATTCGTGGCGAAGCGGCGCGGATAGTTGCGTGAGCGGAGCGGCCGGAGAATTCGATAATCGGGAGCCTCTTCCGGTAGTTCGGGCAGCTTGAGCACTTCGGTGATCGCGTTTTTCAGATCCTGAAGAGCCGGCTGACCGCGGTTTGCGGCGAGAGACCGGGATTTCTCTTGCGTGAAGGAGAAAACAGTACGCGGCTTCAGCTCGGCCACCTGCCCGCGCTCCGTGCATTGCAGCACTTCATCCTTTTCCATCGTCAGTTTTGGCTCCGTCTGAGCGTCGGAGATGCCCGTGACGCGGTTGAACCAGCGATACATGGCCTCGCGGTTCTCTTGTGAGTAGCCATGCTCGGTCGGGCCGATTTGCAGGGCGATGTTGTCGGGCTTGCCCATCAGCGTGTAGATGTGCTTCAGCCGGGCGAAGGCTTCGATGCCGCCGCGCACGTCGAAATAGTCTTTTTCCTTGGTGAGGAGAATGATGGGCTTGGGGGCCATCGCGGCGATGAAGTCGGCATGGTCGAGGCCGAGGGCGAGTGCTCGCGGCGGGCATTGTTCGGCGTCTTGGGGCAGCTCGTTTTCGAAATTGCGGCGCATCGTCGTGACGAAGCAAGCCGGCGCGCCCATCGTCCAGCGGCGATCGAGGCCGATCAGCCAGGTGCTCATCGTGCCGCCGCCCGAGTTGCCGGTGATGCCGACGTGGTTGGGATCGACTTCCTTGCGCGTCAGCAGATAGTCGAGGGCACGGATGCCGTCCCAGGCTCGCCAGGCACCAAAAAATTCGCCGACGAGGTGCTGCTGGTTGCCGGTATAGAGATGTTCGCTGACGCCGATGCCGTGCTTGGGCTTGAGATTATCGTTCACATACTGCAGCCGTTCCCCTTGGCCGATGGGATCGAAGATGAGCATCACATAGCCCTGCCGGGCGAGGCCTTGGGCGAAGCTCTGATACGAGTCGATGGCTTTGCCCGTCGCCGAATGGCCGCAACTGCCCACCACGCCGGGCAGCGGCAACTTGCGATTCGTCGGAATGTAGAGATTGGCCGTAACCGGAAAATTCGGCCGGCTCTCGAAGATGAGTTTTTCGATCTTGTAGGTATCGCGCTCGACGGTGCCGACGACGCGGGCATTCAGCGGCGTGCGCTCGGGCTCGGGGCCGAACGATTGGCGAACACGCTCTTGCACGGAGCGGACGTAAGCTTCGGCATCTGCTTTCGTCTTCAGGCCAGCCAGCTTCTGCTTGATCTTGGCCTCTGCGTCTTTGACTTGATCGACGAACCATTCGTGGACCATGCGTGAGAAGCGGTTGAGCAGGGCGAGATTGCCTGTGGCTTTGGCTTCTTGACCGAAGCTATGCGGTGAGTTCCAGGCCGGCATGGCCAGCGCCCCGGCCGTGGACGCAGCGGCCCAGCGGAGGAGCGTGCGGCGGGAGACGTGGATGCCTGGCGCTACGGAATCTGAGTGGTGTTTCATGGCGGGCGGAGTGGCTGGCGGGTTCGGTCGAGTAGCAGACGAGTACCCAGTACTAAGTACTCAGTACTGGGGTGAATTTCAATCAGACACGCGTTGCGGCCTCATTACGCCGTTTTCGCCGCGTACATTTCGGCATATTCCAGCGCCCAGGCGTCGATGAGGTCGCGAAACTTGGGCTCGTCGGCGGTGGCGAGTTCTTCGAAATAGTTGCGGTTGAAGGCTTCGCGATTGCGGATGGTGCCTTTGGCGGCCAAGTCCAGCACGTGAACCGAAGTGTAAGGCCGAATCGTGATTTCCAGCCGGCTGTAGTTTGTCGCCCGGCTGCCGCGGTTCAGCACCAGGTCGTCGCGGAAACAGGCACCGCCCCAGCCGCGATCGCCGTACATCGTCTCGTATTGAAAGCCAGGAAAGCAATTGGGCAGCCGCTTGAGGCACGCCTCAATGTGTTCCGAGAGCGTCAGGCGCACCTGCGAGTGCTGGCGGCGATATTCTTCTTCGGTCCAGGCTTTCGCCGCGGCCTCGCGGGTGAGGAATTCGCTGCGTTTTTGGCCGCGCTCGATGGCCTGGCGAAGTCGGTCGTCGAAGGACATGGTCACACTAGCCCGAAGCGCAAGCGAGGGAATCAGATTAGACGGAGACGCCGAAGCCGGGGGCGTCGGTGAGCTTGATGATACCACGCTCGATCCGCGGCGCGCCGTGGAGGGCGTTGAACCACGTTCGCGGCGATTCGGCCAGCGGCTGAGAATCGAGAGCGGCGAGGGCGTGCAGGGCGAAGGGCTCACAACCGCGGTGCAAAATTACTTTCAGGCCAGCGGCTTTTGCCAGTCGATAGACCTCGACAACGGTGGTGAGGCCGCCGCACCAGTTGATGTCGGGCTGCAAAACGGCATGCAGGCGGCGGTCAATCAGCTCTTTGAAGCCGCCAGTTGTGTATTCGTGTTCGCCGCCGGCGATGGGGATTTTGACGCGCTTGACGAGTTCGGCATAACCGTCGAGATCGTCCGGTGCGATCGGCTCTTCGAGGAAGGAGAGGTTAAACGGGGCGAGCGCCTCGGCCAGGCGAACGGTCGTGTCGATGTCCCACATGCAAAAGGCATCGAGCATCAGCGATTTTTTCGGTCCGAGCCGCTCGCGGACACTTTGAACGAAGGCAACTAGCTTTTTGACATCCGGCTGATGGCCGTAGCTTTCGGTATGCACCTTGAGCGCGTCGTGGCCCAGGGTAAAGGCGGCGTCGATTTCCTTTTCGCTGAAGACGGTGCCGTAGGTGGGAATTTCGGCCGCGAGATTGACTTGTGGATTGAGCAATTTGGCGACGGGCAGGTTGGCCGCTTTGCCACGCAGATCCCAGAGGGCCAGATCGATGCCGCTGGTGGCCATCACCACCAGCCCCTTGCGGCCGAAGAAGAGCGTGTGGTGGTGCATCGCGCGGTGCAACTCTTCGACTTGCGCGGCATCTTTGCCGAGCAACAAATCGCGCATCACCGTGTGGATCACATGGATTGACGCCGTACCACCGCCGCCCACGCCGATGCCGGTGAGACCCGACTCGGTCTGCACCTCAACGATGATCTGGCCAAGCTGCGTCCGCCAATCCGGCGGCGAGCCCGGCGTCGGCGGCTGCCAAGCTTTCAGGCCGGTGATTTTCATCCCCGGCGCGGCGGCGAAGGCCGGCGACCCGGTAGATTGTGAAGCCATCGCAAGTCCGCCCAAGCACGAATGCGACACGAATGATCGACGTGAGATTGGCATATATGTTCCAGAATTCAATCCGAAGGAAAGAGGAGCACTAATCTGCGCTAATCTTCACTAATGATGAGATTGCAGCTTCCTTGCGCCAATTAGCGAAGATTAGTGTCGATCAGTGTTCCCGAATCTCTGGCAACGATAAAGGGGGACCCGCTGATATTTTACGATGCTACGGCGCAAACGGATCGGCGGCGGCTGGTGCGGCGGGAGGTGCGGCACCGGGAGCGCCGAAGGGATCGCCGGCGGCGGGAGGAGTGGAAGCGGGGGCTCCGGGAGCGCCGAAGGGGTCGGTGGCTTGCTCCTTTTTCTCGTCGGGCTTGGCTCCCTGCGTCGAGGGCGTCCGCTTGACGGCTTTCTCCTGGGGCTCGATCTGGAAATGCACGACGGGCCAGGGACGCTCGGTTTCGCGCAGGCACTGGATGAAGCCCGCCGCTGTGACCAGAAAAATTCGGTCCGTTTGCGCGTTGAGTAGCGGTACATCGCTGGCAGCGGCCGGCAAGGTGCCCAGACGGCTCCCGCTCGCCGCATCGAGGATCGCAATGTCGCCGCGATCGTCTTGGCAATAGAGGCGTTTTTCGTTACCCGCCAGATAGCGGTGGATTCCGCCAGTCACCCACCGCTCAGCCGCGGTGTGGGCATCGACGGCGAACATGTTGCCGCGCCGCGAAATCGCATACACCATGTTCCCCAGCGCGATGGGTGAATGCGTGATGGGTTCGCCGGTCGTGAACCGCCAGATCATGTTCCCTTGTCGCTCGTTGAGGCAATAAATGTAGCCGTCGAACGAAGTCGCAAAGATCTTGTCCGGGGCCAAGAACGCCGGAGCCCCATTGATCGCATCGTTGGCCTTCATCCGAAACCGCAAGCCCGGCTCGTGAGCCAGGCCGACATACAAATTGCCCGCATCGGTGGGCCAGGCCACGCTGTTCGACGACACCACCGGCTGCACCATCGTTCGTCCAAAAGACTTGTAGATTCCGGCGGGCCGCTTGGGCTCGTCGAGCAGATACGATTCGACCTGGCCGCTGACCATGGGCACAAATACATAGTCGTCTGTCACGGCCGGCCCCGCGCCAGGAGAGCCCACCGTCGGCCGATTCCAAATTACGGAACCATCGTTGGCACTCATCACATACAACGTGGAGCCGTTGCAAACGGCGACAAACTTGTCGTTGGCGGCGGGTGTCATGGTCGGATACAGCGAGTTGCCCACGAACGCCGTCCACAACGTACTGCCCGTTTCACCATCAATCGCATGCACCGTGCCCCGTTCCGACGACGCATACAGCGTGATCTTGGGAACGACGAATGATTCGACCGGTGGCGCTGCGGCATCGGCCTGGCCAGCGGCTTGCAGTTGCTTTTTGATCTCCTCGGTCTTTTTCCCAGCCTCGGCTGTGGCCCCTTCGACACCGATCTCCTTGCCAAAGGCGTCGCGATCGCGCTCGGAGAAGACATATCGCTTGCCGTCGTGCGTGATCTGAAACACCGTGTGCGATTGCGTGGCGCTCACATGCATGAACGCGCCGGCGATTCGCCCTCGGCCACGATCGAGCGCGAGCTGCGTGTACCACATCCGTTCCAGGCCCACCTGGCGGGCCATTGCGGGCGAGACGAGGGCCCGAGCAGTCGTCTGAGCCGGCGCGGGCAGCGGAAAACAACCAAGGGCGAGAATCAGGAGAAGAAATCGGCGCATAGGGAACCTATCAGGCGCAAGGAAGTACAGCAGATTCCATCATAGTTACCCCGTGAAGGGATTACATGCCGGAAAAACCGAGATTCCGCCTTAAAAGACAGCGGCCTCATGAAGCCCTGGACATCAGGGCGAGGTCGTGGCAGGTGGCCAGAAGACGAAGCAGAGCTTCTAAACAGAAAAGTCCCAAGCGGAGCTTGGGACTAAGAGTTGTTTCGGCTGTTGTGAGATTGCGATGCTGCTATTCCACGATGCCGGTCCCGATGGGGCGAGCAGCATCGTTGCGGAGAGGATTGGCCGAAGTGTCATTGCTATAGAAGCTGGCGGGAGCAACCATTTGTGGCGACCGCGTGGAGCGAATGCCGAAGGGCATGGTTTTGGGCTCGCCATTGGCGTCAACCGCAGAGGCGGTTGCAGCAGTGGCTCGCTGAACGGCTGGCCGCGGCTGCGACCGGGCATCTTGCGGCACCGCACGCGGCGCTGGCAGCGGGCTCGTCTCCGAGCTTTCCACCGGCAGCTTGGCGGGCGTCGGCTCCGATGTGGGCAGTTGTTCCAGCCCCTCAGTGGCACCTTCGCCAACCGTATTGCCCGTCGGCAAGCCTTGCGGCACTTCACCCCGGCTGATGACCTTCGGACGAGTCCAGCCGTAATCGATGTACCAACCCGAATCGCGTTCGCGAGCCCGGGCCAGAGCATCCCAATAGCCCTTTTGCGGCCACGGCCCTTCGGCAAAGCCGATGCCGTCGTAATCCATGATCGATCCCTTGCGGGTGTGGAGGTCGGCGATCGACTTGTTGTATTCGACCACGGCCGACCAAAAAGCGGCTTGAGCTTGGGCTCGGCGGCGTTGGGCTTCGAGCACGTCGTCGAGCGAAACGCGGCCGCCACGATACAAAGCCTCGCGGGCCTCGACTTCGCGCTGCGACGCGGCCCACCGGTTCGAGTTCGTCTGGGAAAGCTGAAAATTCGTTTCGAGATTTCGCAGAGAATGTGCCAAGCCGTGCGAGACGTCGAGCTCCGTGTCTTCCAAGACCGCTTTTTCGCGAGCTAGGCGAAGCTGAGCATGGCGTACCGCGGCCAATTCGCGGCGGAAGCCGATCGGCATTTGATATTGGAACAGCAGGCTGAACTCTTGGAAGTCACCCTCGGCGAGTTGTTGCCAAGCACTCGAGCCAATCGTGACATCCGGTTCTGGGTTCGGCGCGCCACTGGTGTGGGCCAGGTCTTTGCCGACGCCGAGGAAGCGATATTGGAAGCCAACATCCATCTGCGGCAACAACAGGTTGCGGCTGAGGATCAATTCCAGCTCGCGGGTTTTGACCCTCCAACGCTGTTGGATCAATTCGGGGCGACGGGCAATCGACTCCGCCAAAATATCGCACCAGTCGAACTCGACTCGGGCGAGTGATGGATCATCCTTGGGCCGCATCAGCCGGCCATCGGTGGCCGTAAGGCCCAACAACAGTCGCAATTCGTTCTCAGCGTCGTACAGGTTTCGCAGGGACGATTCCACGGCACCACGGAAGTTGTAGTACTGCTCTTGGGCCTGAGCTTCGGCTTGGACCGGCTCGACATCATTGGTGAATTTGTCGTACACGATTCGCCAGGTGACGAGGGCACTGTCGCGGGCCACCTTCGCCGTTTCCAGGTTGCGATAGGCCAGATACAGATCCCAGTAGCGAATTTCCAGATTGTTTAGCGTGTCCTGCAGATTGCCTACCATACTCGTCAGTTCGATATCGGTTCCGATGCGGGCCAGAATGATCGGCATGCGATTGATCTGCGAACCCCGGCCGCGGAGCAATGGATGGCGGGCTTCCAACTGCAAGGTTTGCGTCCAGACACTCAAGAATGGTTGCGTGCCGGAGTCAGGATCGTCGAAGTTGAAACCGCGACTATTACCCTCGGCATAGTCCGTGCTGCTGGTGATGCTGAACAACGTGCCTTCCGCCGTCCGCTTCGACAGCGCGATATCCATGCCGCCGTTGTGCAAGTTCAAGACGGTCGGGAAGAACGGTGAGGTCGAACGGACGTTTTGGGGACGATCCGTCGTGCTCATGATGCCGCTGCCTGGGTCGCTCGTCACGCTGAGCTGCGTATCGAACTGAGCGAGAGCCGCCTCGACGCCCTGGCGGACGTTGGCGATGCCGCCGTCTGTCGAGGGACCATTGAACGCACCGCTGGCGGCTTGATTCGTTAAAAAGTTGCTAAGGCCGCCGACTTGCTGGCCGGGATTCGTTTCGACGATCGCGGCATCGTAAGTGGTGGCAAAGACTCGTCCGAGCGAATTCGACGTCAATGCGCCATTTTGAGTGCCGGCACTAATCTGTCCATTTTGCAGACGCGCGGCCGTACCACCGCGCATGACTTTCATATTGTTGAGTGCGATCGAAACGCATTCCTCAAGCGTGATATCCCAGAATTCCTTGAATTCAGGATGGCTCACCGACAGCGGACGCAGACTTTGCGTCGTGTCCGCGAGATGCTCGGACTGCAGATCGGGTGCCTCGACCTGCGTGGCCCGATTGATGTAGTGCGAAAGATCACCATCATCGTGCAGATAGAACGGCTGCGTGGGCACGCAACCGGTCATCGCGACCAGAAGGCTGATGATCAGGACACGCCAAGAGGAAACTGGCCGTCGCATCGAATTCCCGTCCTTGGTTGGACTGCGTGGTGGCAGGCATCGTTGCCCGCCATAACTTGGTCAGGAGCTAGCACCCAGTGACCCCCGAGTGCCATGCCGCTTTGCAGCGGCACAATCAAATTTTCAGGCCCCCCTGACCAGCTTCCACGACGTTGGGCAGCGCAAGCGCTAGACCCGAATCGAGAACCCGGCAGGGCATGTTATCGACTGCCTAACCGGCAGACTTTCACAAATCGTCAAAGTCGAGCTAGATTCCGCAGACGCTCGGTTACTTTGCTTGCATTCGCATGCCACCATCGAGGCGAATGACGGTGCCGTTGAGCATCGGATTCTCGATGATTTGCTGGGCGAGAAGTGCAAATTCATCGGCGCGGCCGAAGCGGGCGGGAAAAACCGACTGGTCCGCTAGCGACTGGCGGACAGCATCAGGTGCCGCTTGCATCATGGCCGTTTCAAAAACGCCGGGCGCGATAGCAACCACGCGGATGCCGAAGCGGGATAGCTCGCGGGCCGCTGGCAAGGTAAGCGCGGCCACGCCTCCTTTCGATGCCGAATAAGCCGCCTGGCCAATCTGCCCTTCGAACGCCGACACCGAAGCGGTGTTGATGATCACGCCCCGCTCTCCCTCCTCGTTCGGCTCGTTCTTCGCCATCGCCGTCGCCGCCAGGCGGAGCATGTTGAACGTGCCAACTAGATTGACTTGGATGACCTTTTGAAACAGCCCCAGATCGTGCGGCCCCTCGCGACCCACAATCCGCGACGCGCCCAAGATGCCGGCACAGTTGACTAGGCCATGCAAAGCGCCGAAGCGCGTGACAGCAAGATCGATAGCAGCCTGGGCAGATTGCTCGGAAGCAACGTCGGTCGACAGGAACGCCACGGTGTTTCCAATTTCAGCCGCCAGCGACTCCCCCGCCGCCTGATTGACGTCAGCAATCACAACATTCGCACCCCCACCCGCCAACCGCCGCGCTGTCCCCGCACCCAAGCCCGATGCGCCGCCAGCAACAACGAACGTCTGATTAGCGACTTTCATAGGACCATCTCGCTCCTTTCACCAACTGGACGCCGCTAATACGATAGAGCGGATGGCGCGAAGCGACTACCACTACGATGTGCTTGTGATTGGGGCGGGCCATGCTGGCGTGGAGGCGGCGATGGCGGCTGCGCGGATGGGGGCGCGGACGGCGCTGCTGACGACAAATTGCGACACGGTTGCGCAGATGAGCTGCAACCCGGCGATCGGTGGCGTGGCCAAGGGGCAGATCGTGCGCGAGATTGACGCCCTCGGCGGCGTCATGGGCCAAGCGATCGACGCCACGGGCATTCAGTTTCGCTTGCTTAACCGCCGCAAAGGCCCGGCGATGCACAGCCCGCGGGCCCAGGCCGATAAGAAGGGCTATCAATTCGAGGTCAAACGGCTCGTCGAAGAGCAGCCGAACCTGACGCTGCGGCAGGAGGTGGTGGAGGATTTGCTCACGGAGGAGTCAGGGGGCAGGGGGCAGGAGCCAGGAGTCAGGAGCCAGGAGTCAGGGACTGGTAGTCAGGGGGGGACAACTTCGCTGCCCACCACACACCACCGTGTCGTCGGAGTTCGCGTTCGCGGCGACGTCACCTATCACGCTCCGGCAGTAATCTTGACTACGGGAACCTTTCTCTCCGCAATCATGCACACTGGCGAGGTAAAAACCCCGGGAGGCAGAGCCGGAGAAGGAACGACCACCGGCATTAGTGGAGCTCTCAATCGCCTCGGCTTTCGCGTCGAGCGGTTCAAGACGGGAACACCATGCCGACTGAACGGCCGCACGATTGACTATTCGCAGTGCGAACTACAGCCGGGGGATGACGATCCGGAGCCGTTTTCGTTTTTGACCGACGAGGCTGGCCGACGGCGCATTGCCACGAATCAGATTCCCTGTTGGATCACGCACACCAACACCGCCGTTCACGAGCTGATTCGCGCGAACCTGCACCGCGCGCCGATGTATAGCGGCCAAATTCAATCGCGCGGGCCGCGGTATTGTCCGTCGATTGAAGACAAGGTCGTCCGCTTTGCCGACAAAGAGAGCCACCAACTGTTTTTGGAGCCGGAGGGACGCAACACGCACGAGGTCTATGTCAACGGCATCTCGACGAGCCTGCCGCGCGACGTGCAAGACGCCATGCTGCGGCAGATCGCCGGTTTGGCCAACGCCCAGATCATGCGTTACGGCTACGCGGTTGAATACGACTACTGCCCGCCCGATCAACTTTGGCCGTGGCTCGAAACGAAGAACGTCACGGGTCTGTTTTTCGCTGGGCAGATCAATGGCACCACCGGTTATGAAGAGGCGGGGGCTCAGGGACTGATTGCGGGAGCGAACGCGGCGCTCAATCAA
>JANNTN010000272.1:0-5691 GCA_031394445.1 Anatilimnocola sp. | reverse complement strand
CCGGCAACGCCGCCGAATCGCAGGCCATCACCGTCAACGTCCTCGAAGACACCATCGTCGAGGCCGACGAGTCGTTCACGCTAACCCTAGCAGCCGTCACTCCGACCAACGCACTCATCCCCGCCGCCAGCATCACCACCGGTGCCGCCGCTACCACGACCATCACCGACGACGACACCGCCACGCTTTCGATCACGGCTAATCCCACCAGCCTCTCCGAAGGCAACACCGCCGTCACCTACACCGTCAGCGTCGATCTGGCTGTCCAAGGCGGCTTCACCGTCGCCTTCACCCCCACCGGCTCCGCCACCATCGTCACCGACTACACGCTAGGAACCAGCCCGCTAACATTCGCCGGAAACGCCTCCGAATCCCAGATAATCACGGTCAACGTCTTGGAAGACACCGTCGTCGAAGCCGACGAAACCATCCTCCTCACGCTGGGTGCCGTCACTCCCACCAACTCAAGCCTCCCCGCCGCCAGCATCACCACCGGCGCTGCCGCCACGACAACCATCACCAACGACGACACAGCGACGTACCAGATTGACGACGTGTTGGTCAACGAAGGAGCCGGCACGCTAACGTTCATAATTTCGGTGTCAAATCCGGTCGATATTCCGGTCACGATCAATGTTGCTTACACCGATGTCTCGACAAGTCTTGGCGGCGATTTTGACCACACCGCTGATGCGGTCACGTTTAACGCTCTCGAAACGGCCAATAAAACCGTCTCCGTCGCGATCACCAACGACAACATCGTCGAAGTCGCGGAAACCTTCACCGCCGCCCTCAGCACCACAACGCCTCTCGGCGGCCGTCCGGTGGTGGCCAACGACATGGGCACCGGCACAATTTCCGATAACGACACCGCGACCTTCCTCATCAACGATCAAACCGTCAACGAATCAGCCGGCACGCTCACGTTCACGGTTTCCGTTTCCAATCCACTCGATATTCCGGTCGCGCTCAACGTCACGTTTGCCGACGATTCCACCAGTCCCGGCGATTTCGTTCATGCGGCCAAGTCGGTGACCTTTGTCGCGTTGGATAGCGCCAATATGACGATTACAGTCGCGATCACTGGCGACAACATCGTGGAATCGGGGGAATCGTTCATTGCCTCGCTGAGTACGAGCACGTCGCTCGGCGGCCGAAGCGTCAACACGGCCGATACCGGCACGGGCAACATCAACGACGACGACGTGGCCACCTTCCAAATCACCGACCAGCAAGTGAACGAAGCCGCTGGAACATTGACGTTCACACTCTCCGTTTCCAATCCGCTCGATATCCCGGTCACGCTCAACGTGGCCTACGCCGACGTTTCCACTGGTCCCGGCGACTTCGAACACACACCCGATACGGCGACTTTCGGCGCGCTCGACTCTTCCAACAAGACCGTCACTGTTGCCATCACTGCCGACAACATCGTCGAAGCCGTCGAAACATTCCGCGCCTCGCTAAGCCTGGCCACATCACTCGGCGAGCGGGCCTTCAGCGTCACCGATACCGGCTCGGGAACCATCACCGACGACGACACGGCCACGTTTCTGATCAATGATCAACAGGTGAACGAAGGGGCCGGCACGCTCACGTTCACCATTTCGGTTTCCAATCCAATCGATATCCCGCTCACGCTCAACGTGACCTACATCGACGTTTCCACCACCGCTGGCGACTTCGACCACACAGCCGATACGGCGATTTTCGGCGCACTCGACACGAGCGCCAAGACCGTCACCGTCGCCATTACTCAAGACAACATCGCCGAGGCGTTAAAGACGTTCACCGCCTCCTTGAGCACGGCCACTCCCCTCGGTGGCCGCCTGATCAGCACCGCCGATGCCGGCACCGGCTCCATTCAAGACGACGACGCGCCCCCCCCCATGCCGATGCCGGCCCCGGACACCGCCGCGCTCGTTGCCGATCCACTGAACCCCGGCTCGAACGTGCTCATCGTCATGGGCACCGCGAAAAACGACGACATCCAGATTCAAGTCACCAAGAAAGGCGTCATCCTCTGCATTCGCGGCTGCAAGATCGGAACCTTCTTGCAGTCGATGGTTGGTCGCATCGTCATCATGGGCGGCGTGGGCAACGACAAGATCAAAGTTCCCAGCAACCTCAACACTGGCTTTGAAATTTACGGCGGCGACGGCAACGACACGATCACCGGTGGCAATGGCGACGACATTCTCGACGGCGGCGCGGGCAACGACACGCTCAATGGCGGCGGTGGCCAAGACATCCTCCGCGGCGGCGACGGCAACGACACGCTCAACGGTGCCGCCGGCGATGATCTGCTTCTCGGCGGTCTCGGAACCGACACGCTGAACGGCGGTGCCGGTCGCGATGTGCTTATCGGCGGTCTCGGTGCGGATAAGCTCTCCGGCCAACAAGACGACGACTTGCTAATCGGCGGAACCACGAATTTCGATGCCAACGACGCAGTCTTGACCGACATCATGGCCAAGTGGCGCTCGCCGCTCGACTTCATCACCCGCACCAACGACCTCAGCGCTCTGTTAACCTCCACGAGCGTCAAGGACGACGCTGTCAAAGATCAGCTCGATGCCGTCGGCGGCCGCAACTGGTTCTTCGAGTCCTTGCTCGACACGATCACGAATTTCAATTCCAACGCCGCCACCGGCGATCGCCGCAACTAGCCCAGCAATTGCTTCCGCAAGGCCGTGAAAGCCTGCAGCGCCGGCTTCGGCTTGTTCGAGCCGTCGATTAGCCCGGCACACGAAAGCTCGTGCGGCTGATTGTCCTGCCAGGTATCCCAGACGACGGCCTGCACCGTGTGCTTCGACAACAGCACGGGGAACAGTTTCTCAATCACCTCCTGTTGCCAGGCGGGATTCACGCCGCCTGGGCGCAAATCGACCAGCGGATAGGCCGGATGGCGGGCAAACGCGTCGGCCCCCATGCTGCTCGGGGCCGACAAAAACACCATCAGCGGCACGCCAATCTGTGACCAGCGATCGAGCATCCGGCTAAAGTCCAGCGGGTCGCGTGGCATCGTTCCGCCGGGCCAATAGCCGTATTGGATTTCCATTCCGATGCCCGCCAGGCCCAACTCCCCGCGAATCAGCGTATCGGCAAAGTTGATCGGCGTCAGTTCTTGATCCTTGCGGGCGATATATTCCGCCCACGGCTGATTGAAGCTCACGACCATCGGCGTGCGGCCGTCTCCGCTCCGCACGCGATCGACCGCGTCCACCACTAGCCGCAGCCGCTGCTCTTCAGAAAACGCAAACGCTCCGTCCTGGTTCATCCGCGCGGTTACATTCCACAGTTGCACCTTCCCGCGATAGCGCGTGACGACCGCATCGATGAACTTCACCACCGACGCCTGCACCTCTTCATAGCCGTCGTCGAGAAACAGCCAGTCGGGCAGCGAGTGCTTGTCCATTTGCACGAGCGGGCCCAAGCACACCCGCAGGCTGTTCTCCTGGGCCCAGGCGATCACGCGGTCGGTCGCGGTCCAGTCAAAATTGCCTTGTTGCGGCTCGATCTCGGGCCACGTCTCGCCGACCACGACCGTATTGAACAGCGCCAGAAACTTCGCAGCAGCATCGCCCGTCGGCGGCACGGAAAGCCGGGCTCCGATCAGCACACTGGGCTGCGTCGGCTGCGCGCGGCGAATATTTATGACCTGTTGGGCATAGTCCTGGCTCAGCATCTCGGCCGCGTCGAGGCCCAAGCGAATTGCCTCTTCTGCCTGATCTTGCGATTGCTCCGGATCGTCCTGCCCCGTCGCGGCGCGGGCCAGCGCTGCAGTTGCCGTCTTCAGGGCTTCGGCGAACGCCGGCGAAATCGTCATGCCCGCCGTCTGCCACAGGCTCGATTGATTGCGGAGGCGATTGAGCGTGCCCCGCGCCAGTTCCAGCGGCAGGTTATAAGCCTTGGCCCGCTCCATCAAACAGCCCGAATAGACCTGCACCAGCCCCCGTCCAGCCACTTTCCATGGAAAATACAAAAAGCCACTCTCTCGCGTGTCGCGATCCACGGTCAACGTATCGTCGGACAGCGCCACGCGACATTCCCACGGAATGCCGTCGCCGCTGGCCAGATACACGTGCTCAGCCGCCCCGGGAGCCAGACGCTCGGGGCGTGGAACGACGAAACGCATTTGCCCCATGCTAACTCTTTGCCTTCTCTTTGCTCACCGCAGGACGATTCGTAGCTGAATTCGTGAGAATTCAGTCCCTTGCTTTCGCAACTCATCCAAACTCACACGAGTTCGGCTATTTTGCTAAAGCTGCCGGTAAATTCTACCATTTCCACCGGCTTACGAACCGGCTGTCTCGTTCCCACGAACGCCTCTATACATAACAATCGCTTCCACAAGCGTTTACAAATCAGGCCATGTGTACAAACACGATTATTCCATGAGCGCCCTGCTCGAAAGCCATCTTTCCGGCGTCCCCGTCCGCCGCGGCAAGGTTCGCGATGTCTATGACCTCGGCGACAAGCTCCTGCTCGTCGCGACCGACCGAATCAGTGCATTCGATTGGATCATGCCCAGCGGCATACCCGACAAAGGCCGCATCCTCACGCAGCTTAGCAAATTCTGGTTCGATCGGCTGCAAGTTCCCAATCATGTAATCTCCACGGACATCGAAACGCTCGACCTCCCCTTCGGCAGCAACCGCGCCGAGCTCGCCGGCCGCAGCACCCTCGTCAAAAAGTGCCTCGTCGCCCCCATCGAATGCGTCGTTCGCGGCTATTTAGAAGGCTCCGGATGGAAGGAATACCAACAATCCGGCTCCGTCTGCGGCATCAAGCTCCCCCCCGGCCTCGTGCAATGCTCGAAGCTCCCCGAACCAATCTTCACTCCTGCCACCAAGGCCGAGCACGGCCACGACGAAAACATTTCGTTCGAGCAAATGGCAACCGTCCTCGGACAAGGTGCCGCCGAGCAATTACGCCAACTCAGCCTCGATGTTTATTCCCGCGCCGCCGAGCACGCCCTCACCAGCGGCATCATCATCGCCGACACGAAATTCGAATGGGGCTCCCTCGCCTCCGCCGATGCCGCGACAGAGGAAACGTCTGCCGCCGACTGGATTCTCATCGACGAAGTCCTCACCCCCGACAGCTCCCGCTTCTGGCCCGCCGATCAATACCAACCCGGCCGCGCCCAACCCTCCTTCGACAAACAATTCCTCCGCGAGTGGCTCGAAACCACCACCTGGGACAAAAACAGTCCCCCACCCACCCTTCCCCCCGACGTCATCGCCTCCACCCGCCGCAAATACATCGACGCCTACGAACGCCTCACCGCCCGAAAGTTCGTCGCTGGCTAATTGCATTCTGGAATGGTGCGCCTCGCGAGTGCCAAATAACGTCTCCGTGTAGTGATTCGCGCCCCCCTGCCCTGTTTTGGCAAATCGGGACATAATCCAAGATTCACCAAAAATCGACCTGGTAGGTCCGGCTTGCCGAGCCGGACCTCGGCGATAGATAGCGGTTTCGGCAGGCGAGATCCCCGCCCGGCTGGCGGGAATCTACCAGCGGCCGAGACCTACAGGGAGGCATCATGCAAGACAAACTCATCCGCAACGCAATCACCTTTGACGATGTGCTGCTGGAGCCCCGCTACAGCGAGATCGTCCCAGCCGATTGCTCCGTGAGCACCCGGCTGACGAAGCGGATCGCGGTCAACATCCCGCTCCTCAGCTC
>JANNTN010000251.1:0-5188 GCA_031394445.1 Anatilimnocola sp. | reverse complement strand
TCACGGATGAAAAGAACGCGGTGACTCGTTGCCGCCTACCGGAGCACTATCGCGGGGCCGTTTTGTGCGGGCAGCTTGGGCTACCTGCCGTTCGTGCCAAGTAAGAAACAAGTAATCGGTCCACGGGAAAACGGTGCCGTAGTTCGCTTTGGCGTTACCGTGATGTTTCAAGTGGTGATTACGAAAGAACCGAAAGATGGGGCCGCTCTTGCGAAACCAATTGGCGTCTGTTCCGTGGATGGCGCGATGGATTTGCGTCCAGAGGTAGGTGTAAAAAAAACTCCACGACAGCAAAGCGGTGGCGGGTATCACAATGCTTGAGAGAGGGCCAATCGCCAGTCCCCAACTAACCAACAAGAGAAAGAAGGGGCTGGTCAGCAAGAGGCAGTTCTTCAGCGACATATCGACGAACTCCGGGTCGTTGACGCCCTGATGATGGGTTCCGTGGGCTTTGAATTGGCTTAGTTTGGAGTCCAGCAGCCGATTGACTTTATGCATGATCCAGCGGTGCGTGGTGTATTCGAGCAAGGCAACCAGCGGTGTCCAGAAGAGAAACCACGTCAAGAACGACAGCACCCAGCCGGTGAGGGTGAGTGGAAGGGTAGCAATGACGGCGGGCAGCACAGTGGTTCCTTGGATTGATCGGCGATCAACGGCAACGGCGCGGCGAGTCCTCGTTGCCCAACGGAATGCCTAGACTGACCTTTCCTCGCATTGCGGAATCACTTTTGTAGCAGATATCGCACATACATGGCCGTTCCATCCTGGAAGGCCCGGTAGATATCCGACCCTTCGATGGCCGCAAACTGGCGAAAGGCACCGAGCAGGCGTTTGTTGACATTGCGTTCGATGAGGGCCAGCTTGCGCTCGCTGTCACGACGCAAAGCTTCGACGACGTTGGCCGTGACATCCTGCTGAATCAGCAGGGTCATTCCCGTGTCCACGATATTCTGGTGCAGGCGCTCGCGATCCACTGTGCTCCGCAGATCGGCAAATAGGAAGTGCCCGCCGGGACGGAGCACTCGCTTTACTTGAGAGAGAAACGCCGGCATCGAGCCGTAGCAATGCGACGACTCCACGTTGAGCACCGCGTGGAATGATTCGTCGGCCAGCGGCAGTGACTCCGCGTCGCCACGTACAAAAGACAGTCCCTCCAGCCGATGGCTGCGCTCGCAAAAGCGAACCGCTTTGGCTGAAAAATCGACGCCTGTCATCTGCCTGGGCCGAAGGTAGCGTTTGACAAAGGAAGCGCCTCCGCCCCGGCCGCAGCCGACCTCCAGAACGTCGAGACCCTCCAAGGCGACACCACTGGCGACGTGATGATAAAGCTGGATGGCAAACCGGTTCGGTTCATCCGCCGGTAGCAAGCTCAAAGGAGGATCATCCGTCGAGAGCGAGGAGAAGCCGTAGTTCATGAATCTCCAATCCGTGAGCTGGTAACCGGCTAGGTGCTCGTACCAGCGTCGCCACAAAAACCTTTTGAATCGGGGCGAGATTTCTGTCAGCTTCATGGCGAGACGCATGAGCAGCGTTTCCACGAAACCAAGCGCGTGCGATTGTTGTCCGTCCACGAGAGATTGCACCACGACCTCGAACAGCTAGAAGGAGTCCACCATCAAATGGCAGATTGTAAGTGATGGTCGGGGAGTGACTAGCAGATTGGTTGCCGCGAGTTAATTGCCAGGATCTAGCCGAAGAGCCTGGAGCAACAAGAGGCTGTGAAGAAATTGGCGAAAGAGAATGGCTTCGCGTGGCTGGTGACGGACCGGCAGCTTAAGACGCTCAGCGAGCCGGGTAAGTTGAAGCGTGTCCACACTGGGCTGACTACCGCCTCCGCACGCTGCTGATCTTCTTGGCCGTGGGGGTCGCCGATTTTGCCCGAGATATGGTTCGTGATCCCAATTTGGTTGACAGTGCTGGTGGCGATGGGCGTGGGGTGCGACTTTGGGACGCTTGATTCAATGCTCTGGTCGCTCCGACTGAAGTATCTGCGGAGGGACGGCAAGCAAACGCCATGTTTCCGTCAGATCCACTTCCTCTGCCATAGCCACGTTTTGACGACCTGCGTCAGGGCGACGTAAAACAACAGCGTGAGCGCCAAAAGTGGCCAGTAAAGCGGTGGAAGCGACGTGAATCCAAGATAGTCGCCCAGCGGCGTGAACGGGATACCATCCCTCCTAGAACTCAGACACCTCGAACACGAGAGTCGGGCGCGAGAAAAATGCCTTGCAGCGCCGCTCGGACATTTCGATCGAGCAGTGGCGTGGTCGCTTTCGGCGGAACTGACCCGAGTCGCCTACGATTGCCGGGACGAAGAGATTGATCCAGTCGAGAAGATTTCCAAGAACGTCCGCAGCCATCCGTCATGCCGCCCACCAGCTAGAAAGCGATAGCCACTTGCCTATCTTAGAGCCGTCCCACGGAAGTTCTCAAGCAACCGCGTCGGGATACTCGGATATGTCTTGGAAAAGGTTCGGTTGATGCGCCGACTTTCAAGCCATTTGAGCAGCCGTCACCCAATCGAGCCCGATTCCGATGAAACATTTGGGTTCTCAGCAGGAAAACCGTGATTCAAAAATCGGTTGGCTATCTCGGACGAGCCCAGCCGTCGCAATTGGGTGGTTTCTTGACGTTCGGAGAAAACGGTTGAGCATCCGAGTCCGACGTAGGGGTTGCCGTCATTCTTGCACCGCGTGGCACTGTGCAGGCTACGCGTCCGTGACTATCGAGTCACCGATGCCGCCGACCGAACACGATGCGGGTTTGGCGACATCATGCGTCACAGGTTAAGATGTGGCGAACTTAAACATCCATCCCGTGAAGCAGAATGGCGGCGTACGATCGGGACGTTCGCCACTGACCCAGCGGCACGCTTCTCGATTGGGAGTTGATAAACATGATGACAGTCCTTTCTCGTCGCGATTTGCTCAAAGCCACGGTCGCCACCGTTGTTCTGCCCGCACTGAACGCTCAGGCCCTGGAAACGCAGAAGAAGCCGAAGCTGCGCCTCGCGGTCAAATACGGCATGATCAAGATCAACGGCTCGGCTGAAGAGAAGCTGAACCTCGTCAAGAAGTTGGGTTTCGAGGGGGTCGAGGTGGACAGTCCGAGCGGATTGAACAAGGCGGAGGTTAAGGCGGCGTCCGACAAGACAGGCATCAAGATTCACGGAGTGATTGACAGTGTCCACTGGCGCGACACGCTGTCGCATCCCGACGAAGCAGTTCGAGCCAAGGGTGTTGCGGCGCTGTCCGGCGCGATTGAGGACGCTGCGTTTTACGGCTCGGATACCGTACTGCTGGTCCCGGGCGTCGTGAATGACAGCGTTACCTACGAGCAGTGCTACGAGCGGTCTCAAGCCGAGATCAAAAAGGTGTTGCCGCTGGCCGAACAGCGGAAGATGAAAATCTGCATCGAGACCGTTTGGAACAACTTCCTAACCAAACCCGAGCAACTGATCTCGTTTGTGGACGAGCTCCACAGCCCGTGGGTCGGCGCGTACTTCGATTGCAGCAACATGATCAAGTATGGTGTTCCGTCCGCCGAGTGGATTCGGAAACTGGGCTCACGGCTGGTGAAGTTCGATTTCAAAGGGTATAGCAAAACGAAAAGCTGGTGTCCGATCGGGGAAGGTGACGAAGACTGGCCGGAAGTGCTCACCGCTCTCGGCGAAATTGGTTATGACGGGTGGGCCACCAGCGAAGTCGCCGGCGGTGGAGAAAAGGAGCTTGCCGACATTGCTGCCCGCATGAATAAAGTCTTGGGATTGGGCTAGACTAAGCCGGCATGACAAGTTCGCGAAAATACGCCCGCGTGATCGTCGGCCACGCCGTGCGGATTGGGTCAATCCTGGGTGATGAATGCCGACGGCCTTTTACTCGGGGATATCGGCTTAATCCTCTTCGACGACACGTCTTGATCAACCGTACGTGGCGATGGCGTGCAGGATCGCTTTGATGTAGCCGTACGCGAACGCAAAAGCTTGCCGCCCGCCAGGATCGTCTTCATGGTGTGGTACGTGATCGGGCATGACCATTTACTTGTAACCCACGTCGTGGAGTGTGCGGGCCACCTGCAACATGTCCATGTCGCCGTTGTCGAGGTACACCTCCTGGAAATCGTCGCGGCGGCCGAGGATGTTGCGGAAGTGGATGTTGAATATCTTCTTGCGTTCCCCAAAATAACGGATGACGTCGTGAATCTCCCTGGCTGGATCCTGCAGCATCTCGGCCGTTGTGCCCAAGCAGAGATTCAAGCCGTGGAACGGGCTCTCCTGAATTGCAACAAACCTCTTCAAACCATCGACCGTACCCAACACTCGGGTGATTCCCTGAAATCCCTCCGGTGGCATACCCGGATCATGTGGATGGCAGGAGGCTCGGATCCTGTATTCGTTGCAGACCGGGATCACTCGATTCAGGAAATACGTTATCCGCTCCCACGCCATGTCCGCCGTGACTCGTCCAGCGCGGGTTAGAGGTGGATCGGCCTTGGCTTCGGCCAGCTTCCAGGTGCTGTAAGTCGAGCCTCCCCTGCCGGGCGTGCGCGGCGTCCGGACCACGCCTAGCAAACTCATGTTGTATTTCCACGCCGGAATGCCCGCTTTGGCGCAATTTGCCGTCATGAGGTTGATGTGCTCGATTTCGTGGTCGCGCTCGGGGCTTTCGCCCAGCATGATGGCACCCCGCTTCTCCCGGTTGATGTGGGATGAAGTCAAGAAAGGCAGCGCGACCATGTCGAGTGTAATGCCATGCTTATCGCACATGTCGCGAGTCTGCTGCAGCTCCTCAACCGTCCAATAACCACGTTCTCCCGGGTTCGGCGGGTAGCCGCAAATATGATCGACGCCGTGTCGCTTGAAGTATTGAAGCATCTGCGGCGTCGTCGGGCCTTGCTGACATCCAACGTACATTCGGACCGGTTTGTGTGGCTCGTTCCCCTGGCCTCGCGCTGTGCGCTCCAGCCCGGCAACTCCCGCGCAACCGGCCAGCGCCGCCGGCGTGGACCCCGCAAGCGATAAGAATTGTCTGCGTTTCATGATGAGGCCTCCTTTCAGAACGATCTTGTTTTCCAGCGGTTTCTGAAACAAGTGATCATGGTGACCACATGCTAATGGGTCGCAATGCCAAGATGAATCCCGTCGGACGGGAAATGAATCCCCAAGAGCTCAACACGGCGTCGATCATAT
>JANNTN010000198.1:0-9080 GCA_031394445.1 Anatilimnocola sp. | reverse complement strand
GTATGATTCTGGTCGCCGGGGGCCTCGGCACTCGCCTTGGCTTCGATCAGCCCAAGGGTTTGTTTCCGCTTGGCCCGCTTTCCAATCGCACGTTGTTTCAGATTCTGCTGGAGCAACTGCTTTCTGTCCGAACTCGCTGTGGCGTGTCGATTCCTCTCTATGTGATGACCAGTCCGGCGACGGACACTGTAACGCGAGAGTATCTCAACGAGCAGCGTTGGTTCGGCTTGCCGGCGGAAGATCGCCATATTTTTTGCCAGGCCACCATGTGGGCCGTCGATGAGCGGTTCGAGCGGATTCTGCTTGAATCGTCCGATTCGCTTTTTCTGGGGCCGGATGGTCATGGCGGCATGTTGTCCGCCCTGGCCAAATCCGGCTGTCTGGCGGATGCCCAGCAGCGGGGCGTGCGGCACTTTTTCTACGGGCAAATCGATAATCCTTTGCTGCAAGTGTGCGACGAGCTGTTCTTGGGGAGCCATATACTTGCTGGCAGCGAGATGACGACACAGGTTGTACCAAAGCGTGATCCGCTGGAGCGAGTTGGTAACGTCGTTTCAATCGATGGCAAAGTCCAGGTTATTGAGTACAGCGATCTTTCGGAGGAGTTCGCCAAACAGACCAACGCCGACGGCACGCTCAAGCTCTGGGCCGGCAACCTCGCCGTGCATGCCTTCGCGGTTGATTTTTTGAATCGCTCAGCGGCTAACAAGCGGGCATTGGGGTTTCATTTGGCTCGCAAAACCGTGAGTTGTCTCAATCCAAGGCAAGATACCAGCGAGCCGCAAAGTACAAAAGCGATTCGGTTCGAACGATTCATCTTTGATCTCTTGCCGAACGCAAAAAATGCCTTGGTGGTCGAGGCCGATGCTGCCGAGGCCTTTGCTCCCGTAAAAAATTCGGACAGCGAAGCGACTGATAATCCGCGTCAGGCCAAAGCCGCCATGATGGCTCAAGCACGACGGCAATTGCGTGCGGCCGGCATTCAAATCACCGACGGCGTCGCTGTCGAAATCAATCCTTTGTGGGCCAGCACCCCTGACGAGATTCGTAAGCGATTGCCACCGGGCACCGTGATTGGCAAACCAACGTATTTTTCTGACCTCTGACCTCTGCTTCCCATGCTCCACGCCGTCATCATGGCCGGTGGCACCGGCACTCGATTCTGGCCGCTGAGCCGCACCGCGCGGCCCAAGCAATTGCTGGACCTCACTGGTGGCCGCACGATGATTCAGGCCACGATCGACCGCTTGGGAAACCTCGCGCCGCCTGATCGAACCTGGATTATCACCAACCGCAGCCTCATTTCTCCGATCGCGGAGCAACTGCCACAACTTGATAGACAGCGCATCATCGGCGAGCCCTGCAAACGCGACACAGCGCCGGCGATCGGGTTGGCCGCGCTGCTGGTGTTGGCCGATGATCCCGATGCGACGATGGTCGTGATGCCGTCCGATCATTTGATTCAGCCGAACGAAGCATTTCAACAAGCGATCAGCCAGGCCGCCGCCTTGGTCGAAGCGGAGCCGCAAACACTGGTGACTTTTGGCATTAAGCCGACCTATGCGGCTGAGTCGTTTGGCTATGTCGAACGCGGAGAGGCCAAAGGCGACAATGCCGTGTTTGACGTGAAGAAATTTCGCGAAAAGCCGGCCAAAAGTGTGGCGGAAGAGTATCTGGCCAGCGGCAACTTTTACTGGAACAGTGGGATTTTCGTCTGGAAGGCGCGGACCATTCTCGACGCGCTGGCTCGTTATGAACCGGAGATGTGCGATCATTTAGAGGTGATTCAGAATCACGTTGGCAAGCAAGAATTCGCCGAGGTGTTCGACCGCGAGTTTACGGCGATTCGGGGCAAGTCGATCGACTTTGCGGTGATGGAGCATTATCAGCCGGTGGTTGTGATCGAAGCACCATTCACTTGGGATGACGTGGGGAGTTGGCAGGCTCTGGCCCGTTCAGTGGCCGGCGACGAGGTTGGTAATACTTCGATTGGGAAGCACCTTGGCATTCGGTCCGCAGGCTGCATCGTGCGGTCGAGTGACGACCATCTGGTTGTCACGCTGGGCATGAAGGACGCCATCGTGGTTCACACGCCTGACGCCACACTTGTTGCCGACAAGCAACAAGAGGAAGCCATTCGCGAAGTCGTGAAGGCCCTCGAGCAACGGAGTTGGCAGGAATATTTGTAATCGGCCGATGAGCTATACCGACGAGCGAATGACCGCGCTTGCCGGTAGCTGACTGAGGATTTTCGGAATGTCATAGACGCAGCCGGCCCAGGTGCCGCCGCTAAGTTGCTGGAGAGCGGCCCAGAGGCGTGTTTCGAGGGGCAGGTCGGGGTCGGGGGCAAGGCCGGGGCGTGTGGACCGAAGAGCGAGCACTCCGACACCCTCGGCGGGTGAAAATCTACGCTGTTGCCCCTCGGTCGTTTCGCCAATGAGATCTACGGAGCCGACGAGTTGATTGCGATCGACGATGATTTGGACAAGGTCGCCGTCGCGGAGCTTGCCGATGGGACCGCCGGCGAGCGCCTCGGGGCCGACGTGGCCGATGCAAGCGCCGGTGCTCACGCCGGAGAATCGAGCATCGGTGACAACCGCGACCTCGCGGCCCCATTTCAAGAATTTGAGAGCGGAAGTGATTTGGTAGGTCTCTTCCATGCCGCTGCCCATTGGGCCGCGGCCAATTAGTACGAGCACATCACCGGCTTGCACTTTCACTGACGATTGGCCCTTGATGGCGGCGATGGCGTCACGCTCGGAGGTGAAAACCTTCGCGGGACCAACCTTGCGATAGACACCGTCTGGATCGACGACCGTGGGATCGATGGCCGTCGCTTTGATGACGGAACCTTCTGGGCAGAGGTTGCCCTGAGGGAAGCAGACGGTGCTGGTTAAGCCGCGGCGGCGGGCTTCGGCAGGGGGAATAATGACATCGTCGGGTTCGACGCCATCACGCTCTTTCAGTAAGGCGCGGACCCGCGTTCGTCGCTCGCTCGTTTTCCACCAATCCAAAACTTCGCCGAGCGTGCGGCCCGTAACGGTCAGCACATTCAGATCCAGCAAATTCGCCGCGGCCAAATGCAGCATGATTTCAGGAACGCCGCCAGCAAGAAAGACGCGAACGGTGGGATGGTTGACCGGACCATTCGGAAGGACCGAAACAAAACGGGGCACTTTTCGATTTACCTCGCTCCAATCAGCCACGGTTGGCCGCGCGAGTCCCGCGGCGAAAGCGACGGCTGGAATGTGCAAAAGCAGGTTCGTCGAACCGCCACACGCAGCGTGAACGATCATCGCATTTTTGATGCTCGCATTCGTGAGAATGTCGCGCATAGCGAGGCCGCGATCGGCCAATGATTTCACGGCACGCGCGCTGGCCGTGGCGATTTCCAGCCAGATGGATTGCCCGCTGGGCGCTAATGCGGAGTGCGGCAGCGCCATGCCGAGGGCCTCGGCGACGACTTGTGCGGTAGCGGCGGTGCCAAGAAATTGACAGCCGCCGCCGGGCGTGGCACAGGCGGCACAGCCGGCGGCAGCGGCGTCTTCCAGCGAAATATCACCGTGGACGTAGCGGGCACCGATGGTTTGCACTTTGCCGGCGTCTTCGCTGTCTGTGGGTGGCAACGTAACGCCGCCGGGTACGATGACTCCTGGCAGTGTTACGGCGGCGGCCAGCGCCATCATCATCGCAGGGAGGCCTTTGTCGCAGGTAGCAACACCGATCAGGCCGCTCCGCTGCGGCAGTGAGCGAATGAGGCGTCCCATCACGAGGGCGGCGTCGTTGCGATAGGGGAGGCTATCGAACATGCCGGTGGTGCCTTGGGTGCGCCCGTCGCATGGGTCGGAGCAGTAGGCAGCAAAGGGAAGCCCGCCGATTTTCTTGAGCTCGCGGGCGGCGGCTTGCACGAGCAGCCCCACTTCGTAATGGCCGGTGTGATAACCGAGGGCAATCGGAGTTCCATCGGGAGCGCGGACGCCGCCTTGGGTGCTGAGAATGAGGTACTGGGGGGCAAGCAACTCCTCGGGAGCCCAACCCATACCGGCGGCTTGCGTCAGACCGAATAGGTCGCCGCTGGACCAATTGCGGAGAACATCGTCCGTGAGGGGCAGTTTTCCGGTGGGACCGGTGGCGTGCGTGCGGATGTCGTATCGATCGGTTGAAGCCGTATCGAGCAGATCGTGGAGCGTGGGAGGGGAATTTTCGACAGTCATTCTAGTACTACTAGTAGTAGCGCAATCTGCAAAATTGATAGGTAAATCGCATGTGGCACTATCTGGCCACGCCACAGGCTGTTTTGGCTCGTGATAGAACTTCCGACGCTTTCTTCCGGGCGCGGGTTGCTCCATCAGCCAGAATGGTCTCGACCCGTGGTAAGTCGACGGCCAATTCGGCTCGCTTGGCTCGAAATGTGGCGAAAAACTGTTCGGCGACATCCGCCAGGGCGGTTTTCACTTGGCCATAGCCGAAGCCGCCGCGTTGGTAGAGAGCGGCCATTTCGCCGCGCTGCGTGTCGTCAGCGAATAGGGAATAAAGCTGAAATAGGTGGTCGTTTTCGTAGTCGGGCTTGGGCTGTTCCATGGGCCGCGAGTCGGTGGCGATCCGCATCACCTTTTTCCGCATGGCCTTGGGCTCTTCGAAAATCTCGATCGTGTTGTTGTAGCTCTTGCTCATCTTCTCGCCGTCGGTGCCGGGCACTTTGGCGGAGCTTTCCAGCACTTTGTATTTCGGTAGGACGAATGTTTCGCCGAACAGATGGTTGAAGCTGCCGGCGATGTCGCGGGCGACCTCGATGTGCTGAATTTGGTCCGCGCCGACGGGCACGATTTCGGAGTCGTAAATGAGGATGTCCGAAGCCATTAGCACCGGATAGGTGAAGAGACCAGCATCGGCAGCGATACCCTTGGTCACTTTGTCTTTGTAGGATACGCAGCGTTCTAGGAGGCCCATCGGTGTGATGGACATGAGGAGCCAAGTCAGCTCGGTCACTTCCGGGACGTCGGATTGCACAAAGAGAACGGCCTTGGTCGGTTCGAGGCCGAGGGCGAGCAGGTCGAGCGCGGCATCGAGCGTGTTTTGCTTGAGCACTTTCGGGTCACGAACGGTGGTCAGCGCGTGCAGGTTGGCAATGAAATAGTAAGCGTCGTTGCCGTGTTGCAGGTCGATGTATTGGCGGATCGCGCCAAAATAGTTTCCCCAGTGGAAACGGCCAGTCGGTTGGATGCCGGAAAGAACTCGCATGCAGAGATCAGAAGTCAGAGGTCAGAAGTCAGTTAGGTGCTGTTTGTAATGTGCCAATGATTTCGCGGACGCTGGAAACGCCGGCTTCTGCCAAGGCGGCGGGAAGTGAGTCGGCCAGCTTCATCGTTACGGTCGGATCATAGTAGTTGGCGGTGCCGATTTGTACGGCGGTGGCACCGGCGATGAGGAATTCCATGACGTCGTCGATGGTGGCGATACCGCCGATGCCGATGAGCGGTGTCTGCACGGCTTGGGCAGCCTGATAAACGCATCGCAAGGCAATGGGCTTGATCGCGGGGCCGGAAAGTCCGCCGACGATGTTGCCCAAAAGGGGCCGGCGCTTCCGCCAGTCGATGGCCATTCCGAGGACTGTGTTGATGAGCGAAATTGCGTCGGCTCCCCCTTCGGCGGCGGCCCGGGCGATGGTGGCGATGCTCGTTACGTTGGGTGTAAGTTTGGCGATGATGGGGAGCGATGTGGCTTGGCGGCAGGCCGCGACGAGCTTGCTGCAAAGCACTGGATCGGCCCCAAAATCGACGCCGTGCGCGACATTGGGACAGGAAATGTTCAGTTCGATCGCGGCGACGCCGGCGTGGCCGTCGAGCTGGCGGGCCACCGCCACGAACTCGTCGTGGTTGCTGCCGGCGATGCTGACGATTACCGCTGTGGGCAGCTCTTTCAAATACGGTATATGATGCTCGATGAAGGCGTCGATGCCGTCGTTATCAAGGCCGATCGAATTCAGCAAGCCGGCGGTGGTTTCGATGGTTCGCCAGGGTTTATTGCCGGGCCGCGGCAGTTTGGTCACCGTCTTGGGCAGAATTCCGCCTAAGCAGTTGAAATCGACGATTCGTTCCATCTCGCGGGCGTAACCAAACGTGCCGGAGGCAGTGAGAATCGGGTTACGCAGGGATAGGCGACCGAGCTGTACGCTTAGATCAACGGTGGACGGAGCTTGTGGTGTCATAAACTGCGGACAATTGGCAATCGAGTTGGTTCAGCTTAGCGAGTTGGGCCGTGGAGCGGCGACGGGGCATGAGAAGGATGAAGAATGAAGGAGGAGGGAGCGGATTTGGGAAGCGCTCACATTTTGTGAGCCGTCGGTGGGGCGATTTTTGTAAGTGCCTTACGGCAAAGGGGTTCGGCTGATTGGGAGAATTCGTTGGCGCTCACAGTGAGCGGTTAGTGAGCGATTAGCGGGTAGGTGTGAGCGGTTAGTGAGGGGTTTCAAGTTCAAGGTTCCAAAGTTGAGGCGCAGTTCGGTTTAGTCCCTCGCTTACGCTTCGGGTTGGTAAGGCAGGTGCCTCCCATATCTATATTGCAATCTGCGCGAAAAACCGGGCCAGAATTTGGGAAATTCTTGGCGGGAGGGGGTGAGGAGATTGCGCAGTCAGCCGGGGTTCGCTGGATAGCCGGGGAAGGGCACAGCCCGGCGGAGCCGAACCAAGAGACAGTAAGAAACTACGAATCAAACGAATCAAGCAGAAGTTGGCCGCGGATAAACACGGATGACATGGATTTTTTTGAACAGAAGCAAACAAAGGTAGCAAAGGGAGTGGAATGTGGCAGAAATTTGCGCAGCGTGCAGAGAATTGGGCTGTTTGTAGTACGAAAGATGGTGGGCCTGCGCTCGCAAGCTCGCTGGTCCCACCCAACAGATGCGGCCAGCCGGAGGCCCGCCTCACTGGGGTTAGCGGGAGCCGACGAGGGATTCTGTCTTGCGCGATTGACGTTTGCGGTCGTTTTCGGTGAGGAGCATCTTGCGCATGCGGATGCAGGTGGGGGTGACCTCGACGAGCTCGTCGTCCTCGATGTATTAGAGGGCGGCTTCGAGGCTCATCTTGCGCGGGGGCTTGAGCAGGATGTTTTCGTCGCTGCCGCTGGCCCGCATGTTGGTGAGCTTCTTTTCCTTCGTCGGATTGACGGCGAGGTCGTTGTCGCGGGCATTTTCGCCGACGACCATGCCTTCATAGACCTCGTCGTTGTGGGTCACGAACATGTCGGCCCGCTCTTGCAGCGTGTTCAGGCTGAAAGCGTTGGCTTTGCCGGTGACCATCGAGATATAGACGCCGTTGGCTCGTCGGGGCACATCTCCCTGGAGCGGTTTGTAGCCGGCGTAGCGGTGATGAATGACGGCGGTGCCTTGGGTGGAGTTAAGCATCCGAGTGCGGATGCCGATGAGGCCGCGAGCCGGAATGATGAAGCGGGCGTGGGTGTATTCACCGCGGACGTGCATTTCTTCCAATTCGCCGCGGCGAGCACCGACCAGTTCCATCACGCTGCCGAGCTTGTCGGACGGTACTTCAACGACGAGCGACTCGAAGGGCTCGTGCGTTTCGCCGTCGATTTCCTTGGTGATGACGCGGGGCTTGCCGACCGATAGCTCGTAGCCCTCGCGGCGCATGTTTTCAATGAGTACTGACAAGTGCAGCACGCCGCGACCGGCGACGGCGAAGGCATCGCTGTTTTCTTCCTGCCTGACGCGAAGCGCAACATTCCGCTCTAGCTCTTTGAACAGCCGTTCGCGAAGCTGGCGGTTCGTCACGTATTTGCCTTCGCGGCCGGCGAAGGGGGAGCTGTTGATCGTGAAGATCATTTCCAGCGTCGGCTCATCGACGTGCAGCCGCTCCAGCGGGCGATGATGCTCGCGATGACAGATCGTGTCGCCGATTTCGACATCCTCGATGCCCACAATGGCGCAGATATCGCCGGCGGTGGCCTCGTTGACGGCGACGCGGCCCAACTTGTCGAACGTAAAGAGCTGCGTGACCCGCGACTCGGTAACTTTTCCTTCGGCCTTCATCAGGGCAATCGTCTGGCCCACTTTGATATTGCCCGACTTGATTTTCCCAATGGCGATTCGCCCGACGAACTCCGACCAGTCGAGCGTGGTGCAAAGCATTTGCAGCGGCGCGTCGGGATCGACGTCCGGCCCGGGAATGCATTCCAGCACCATGTCGAGCAGCGGCTGGATCGAATCGGTTCGCACGGCTGGGTCACTGGTGGCATAGCCTTCGCGGCCGCTGGCAAACAGATATTTGAAATCTTCCAGGTGCTCGTCGGCACCAAGTTCCATCAAGAGCCCAAACGCTTCATCCAGCGTGGCATGGGGCTGGGCATCGGGCCGGTCGATTTTGTTGATGACGACGATGGGCCGCAAGCCGGCCTCGAGCGCCTTCGACAAGACAAACCGCGTCTGCGGCATCGGTCCTTCAGCCGCATCGACCAGCACGACGGCTCCATCGGCCATGCGCACGACGCGTTCGACCTCGCCGCCGAAATCGGCGTGGCCCGGCGTGTCGATGATGTTGATCTTGGTGTCCTTCCAGGTCACCACCGTGTTCTTGGCGAGGATGGTGATACCCCGCTCCCGCTCCAAGGGGTTGGCGTCGAGGAAGCAGTCCTCCACGGCTTGATTTTCGCGGAAGGTGCCAGATTGCCGCAGCATCGCGTCAACCAGGCGAACGACCGAGAAGCACGACGGCGGTCCCCGGCGGGACTTCGTACGCGGTGAACGGTCGGAACGTCAACGGATCTTCGTCGATCAATTCGTACACGACGGCGAGATAGCGACCGGTGCCCGTCCAACCGAACACCGTGGGAAAACCGGATGAACGACTCACGGCCCGGCTACTCTCGCGGTTCAACAATACATCTTCCGCTTCGTCGATCGTTACACCGTGTTCCAACAAATGCTGGACGTTTCCCTCGGGGTCGTCTTCCAAATCCCAAATGATCGAGGCGCTCATCGAATACTATCCCGATGTGACGTATAAATCAACACCTTCCACCTTAATTCCCCCTTCGAGTCTCATCTGCGTAAACCTTCACCGCAGCAG
>JANNTN010000111.1:0-5186 GCA_031394445.1 Anatilimnocola sp. | reverse complement strand
GCTCGCGAACCGCGGCCTGCTCCGCCGTCTCGCCCGTGTCCGGCGCGCCAAACAGCTTAGACAAGTCAATCTTCAGCGACCCGGCGACCACCGCCGACCCAGCGATTGTCGGTGTCTTGTGCTGCGGAAAGATGATCGCATTCTCCGGGCACACGCGGCTGCAAGCCGGGCACCCCTTCCGGCAATTATCCGGCTGCTCAACCAGTATCGTTTCCGCTTTATCGACCCCATACACCCCGAACAAACAAAAATCGATGCACTCCATGCAATTCGTGCAACGGCTGTAATCAATCACCGGATACCACCGCCGCGCCGCCTCCTCGCCAGAATTCGCAATGCGGAGCGCGGCAGGTGCGGACTTCATTTCCACTGGCGGCCCTAAGGCCACATCATTCGTCGGCTGAATATACCGCGCTAATTGCTCCTGCTTCGGACTCCCCCCAATCCAACCATCCAGCCCCATCAACTGCATCGAATTCTCTCGCGCGATCCGCTTCACCTCTTCGATGTACGGCTGGGCCTGTTGATGCACCCGCAAATCGAGGCAATAAATCCGGCGATTCGGCATCTGCCGCGAATCGATCACCCGCTCCTTAGCCTCGGCTGTCTCTGCCGCCGCAGCTTCGTCCTCTTCCTCCTCGTCATCATCGGCCGCCTTAATCGTCGTCAGCCCTTCCAGGCCGCGAATGCCAAAGCGGTCGAGCGTCCATCGCGCCGCCCGATCGAACAGCCACGACAGCACAATGACATTGCCCGGAATGCCACTCAGCGCCAACAGCCCCGTTCCCTCCAGCTTCAAGTCGTACAGATGCGGAATCACCACCACATCGATCCCCGGCTCCATGAGCAAGCCGGCGACAATGTCCTCTTCCAACTGCCGCTTGGCCGGATTAGCGCTCTGCCCCTGCGAGATAACTACTGCGATACGCTTGGCCATTTCAGATTTCAGATTTGGAAATTGGAATTTGTTTGGTCATTGGTCATTGAGATTTGGTCATTACTCGTTCATCTGCCCTTTAATCGTCCGTTGGGCGATTTCCCAAACACCAACCAGATGTTGAATATACTCGTCCGGCGTCAGCAGCGCATCACCGGCCGCCTCAATTTCAAACAGCCAGCCGTTGCCATACTTATCCAAATTGATCCCGCTTGGATCGGAAAGCAACTCCTCGTTGAACCGCACCAGTCGCCCCGCCGCAGGCGAATACAAGCTGCTCTCCGCCTTCTTGCTCTCGATCGATCCAATCTCCTGTCGCTCCGCCAGCATCACCCCCGCATCCACGCCCCAATCCAGAAAATACACATCTTGCAATAGCCGCACCGCATACGCCGTAAACCCAAACCGCAAACAATCTCCCCGCCGCTCCCCCCACATGTGGTTCTTTGCGTACTTTCGATCCGTGGGAAACTCCGCCTCGAACTTCCCCATCAGAAAAATCAGCGGCGGATGAGGCTCACTCATGGCGGTTAACGGTAGTCTCGACGATCCGCGATTTATTCCGGTTGGACGCGGAAAGGGTTAATGACTCGGACGCCGCCATAATCCTGCCCGTCGTTGAAGTCTTCTGAATGAACCGTACTGCATCCCAATTGCTTCGCTGCCGCGATAATTTGCGCGTCGTAATAGCCAATTCGATATCGTTCGGCGATTTGAATTGCTTTATTCACCGTCTCCAGATCGACCGTCCATAGCGGAAAATGGTGCCACGAATGTAGCCACTGCTCAGCCTCGGCGAGCGTGATTGGCTTGCGGCGGCGAGTTGAAGTGCTTGACGCCACGAACTCCGCGGCAACCTGCCCCGACCATCCCCAATTTTCACTCGTGAGCAATCGCTCGGCCTGCGACGCTTTATCGGCCACAGCCGGGTCGGAGTCGATCGCATACAGCAGAATGTTAGTATCGATGAAAAAGTCAACGTCGGGCATTCCGCTGTTCCCTGCTGTCAGGCGTTCCAACCGAGAATTGCCAATCCCTCTTCGCAAACCGGGCTCTCAGCTCCTGCCGGGCCGATTCCATGCGTTCCTTCTGCTGGCGCTCCCTCTCTGGAATTTCCACTATCCAATCTTGCAGGTAGGTGGCCACAACATCGGATACCGATGTTTGAAGCAATTGTGCTTTTTGCTCGGCTTTTTCCAAAACCGCATCGTCAAGATCGACGGCAAGAGTTCGCATCACCTAATCTCCTTAACCATTAACTCGCTCTGCTAAGTATATCGCACTCCCCGATGCTCCGCCTCAAAAAACGCCGGCAGCAAGGCATCCGCATGCAATAATCCCTTCCGCGTCAGCTCAATTCGGTCGTCGCTAATGGTCAGCATCCCGTCCCCTTGATGGCCCAGCCATTCATCGCGCCATTCTTCCAGAATCTCCACGCCAAACTTCCGGCGGAAATAGACCGCGTCGAGATAGCCCTTCTTAAGCTGCAAAATCATTTCCCGCACCAGCAGTTGGTGTGGCGTCGGCCGCAACGCCCGATACAGCGGCAAGCGATCGCGCTCCAGCAAATCGCCAACGTAATCGCCCCACTCCGTCTTGTTCTGATAATGCACGCCCGAAACGTGCCCAAAACTAGCCACGCCCGTCGCTAGCAGGTCCGATCCCTGCCACAAGTTATCGCGATAGCTGAAATTCACCTTGTTCGGATCTTTAACAAGTGTGTAGGCGCTAGAGACGCTATACCCGGCCGCCAGCATCTCGTCATACGCATAGCTCAGCCACGCCCGCTTCGTCGGCCAATCCGCCACCGGCGTCTCAATCTGATTGCCGAGAATGTCCTTGGAATAAACCGTGTTGAACGGCAACTCCATCTGATAAATCGTCACGCTATCGGGCGACAGCTCGATCGTCTTCTTGATGTTCTCTTTCCAGTTATCCCAAGTCTCGCCCACCATGCCACTAATCAAATCGATATTGACGTTGGGAAAGCCCGCGTCCTGAATCCACTGCCACGACTTATACACTTCGCCCGAAAGGTGTGCCCGCCCGTTCTCCTCCAAGATCGCATCACTAAAATTCTCGATGCCCAGGCTCAGCCGCGTGACACCCAACTCCTTCAGCGTCTGCACCTTCGGTTGCGATAGCGTCCCCGGCTCGCACTCAAACGTCACTTCCTCCGCCTTGTCCCAATTCACGTGCTTCCGCAGCCGATCGACGAGCGACGTAAGCTGCTTGGCCGATAAATACGACGGCGTGCCACCCCCAAAATATACAAATCGAAACGGCCTGCCCCCCATCACCGGCTGTTGGCTCACCAGCCCAATCTCATGTTCCAGCGCCCGGCAATACGTCTCCACCGCCTGCGCGTTCATATCCGTATAAACGCGAAAATAGCAAAACTTGCACCGCTTCCGGCAAAACGGAATGTGCAAATACAGCCCCAGCGGAACATCACGCGGAGCCGCCGCCAGCGCAGCCTCAATCTCCCCCACCTCCTCCGCCCGCCACTGCGAAAACGGCGGATAGTTCGCGATGAAATAACTGCCAACTTCAGTCTTGGTCGCTTCAGTGGCCACAAATGCCTCTTTGAACCTGTCCCTATTTACTACCAAAACAATACACCACGCCTCGATCCGTCGCGATCACAAGCTTTCCATCGGCCACTGCGGGCGACCCCGAAAAACCGCCCGTCGCCTGATGCTCAAAAACCTGCTTCCCCGACTTCAGGTCTAGGCCATACAGCCGGCCATCCGCGGCCCCCACATACACCCGCTCACCCACAATCACCGGCGAGCTATCGATTCGCTGCTTCGTCGCAAAGCTCCACAATTCTTTACCGGTCGCGGGATCGAACGCATCCACCCGCCGACTGCGGCTGCCGACAACAACAATCCCCTCCAGCACCGCGGGCGAACTCCGATACGGCTGCGACGACCCTTTATCCTCCACCTTCCATGCTACCTTGGCCTCCTTCCAATTCACCGCGAAAAACGTCCCGCCTTCCGTGCCGAAAAAAGCATGTTCCCCGAGTACCGCCGGCGTCACTCCCGTCGGCGATTCAATCGGCACGCTCGCCGTCTCCTTCCCCTCCGTCAGATCAATAATGTGCAAAATGCTGTCGCACCCGGCCACGAACGAGCGATCCCCCACCACTGTCGGCATGCACCGAATCTGATCCTGAATCGCAAACTTCCACACCAATTCGCCGCTCACCGCGTTCAGGCAATACAGCTTGGAATCCTGCGACCCAAACAGCACGTTGTCCTTCCAGAAATTCGCCCCGTTATCGATCTCCGCCTCGGCGTTGAAAGTCCACTTCGGCTTCCCCGACTTAATATCAATCGCATAAAACGTGCCATCCATATCGCCGATATACAGCAGGTTCCCGCGAATCGCCGGTGCCGCGATAAAGCCGCTCTCCACCTTGTACGACCAAATCTCCTTCCCATCCGCCAGATTCCACGCATACACCTTGCCGTCCATGTCCCCTAAATACACGACGCCGTCCGCAATCACCGGCGTCCCATCAAACGCCCCTTTTTCAATCGTCACCTTCCACAAAACCTCCGGCTTCTCCGGCAGCCTCGTCCTCGCCACCCCATCCGCCAGTGCATTCCCCCGCCCCAGCGGCCACATTTTCTCCGTCAACTCAACCGGCGGGGCAGAGGAGAGAACCACTGGTGCCGACGCCGATACCGGCGGAATCTGAGCAACGCATGATGGCGTGACTAGAAGAATCGCAACGACTGCGAGCTTTACAATTCGGTACCAAATATCACGCGGAGGCGCGGAGGCGAGGAGAACGCAACAAAACGGGTCTCCCTCCGCGTCTCCGCGTCTCCGCGTGCAACCTCTCCCCGCTTGCTCTGTGCCTCCGTGCCTCTGTGTGCGTCTTATGCCTTCATCCATTATCATTCATCCCTCATCCTTCAGTACGCCCGCTGATACAACCCCAACAACTCTTCTTCACCAACCACCCTCGGATTAAACCCCGCCGTCCATTGCTTCGCCGCCTGATTCGCCAATTGCGGCAGTTTCAACGGATCGACGCTCAGCGAACGCAGCGTCGTGGCCAAACCAGCCTTCGTCAGCAACCGAGCCACAAAATCAGATAATCCCTCCACGCCTCCCTCTACCTTCGGCAGTGGGCTCCCGTTCTGCGACTCATGCAGCAAGTCGTGATACTGGTGTTCCACCTCTTAGCTCGGCTTGCACAAAATTGATAGTAGGTAGCACGCCTGAGTCTGAG
>JANNTN010000152.1:0-3735 GCA_031394445.1 Anatilimnocola sp. | reverse complement strand
ACAGACACTAGTATTCCCGGTCCGGAGGCGGATGGTCCTCGGGCAGAGGCTGGCGAAGACGCATCGATGAAGGTGAGCAATGGGTTTGCAAAGACAAAAAAGTTTTTGTGCCCCGCTTCGATCCGTTCCAAAGACTCTGCCCGTTTGCCCACTACTCTGCCCGATGAGCTCGATCGAGCAACTTGCTATTATCTGTTGGCGATGCAAAAGGCGATGGGGGGTGATTTCGGTTTCAACATGGGCTATACCGTCGGTGGAAAATTGCTGTTGCCAACAAATTCCGGGCGCGAGCAGTATGTGCTGGCCGGCGATGCGCCAAGCAATTCTCGGCCGCGGCGGGCCAGCGGCAACCATGCCGGACGCGGGCAAAATATGGTCTTTGAAGATGGCCACGTCCAGTTTTTGCGAGAATTGCCGAATACTTCAGCACTCGACGATCCGTTTCACAATCGTGACGGCTGGGTCGCCTCCGGTGTGGACCGCAACGACGCCGTGCTTGGTGCCAGCGAAGACGCACCAATTCCCGTTCGCCTGATCAGCAACGAATAACGCTTCTATGGCGAGCGGGAGGCGTGAGCCTCCTGGTAGCGTCAAATTACTTTCAGGTCCTCGTTCTCCTGAGACGTTCGCAATAGATCAGTGCTAGCACGCGGTGGCATGTTGCGTCGTAGGGTGGGACCAGCGAGCTTGCGAGCGCAGGCCCACCAAACTCCGCTCATCAGTGTGAACCAACACGCTCCGGCTGCACTTGTTTGCCACTGGGGGATCGAATAACTTGCCTCAGTCAAAAGCGTGTATGATCCGAAGCTGCTAGTGGTAATACACGCAATCAATCTGCTCAGTTTTCTCGCGTAATGGATGACGCGCAATGAGTCGGAAGTTTGCCGCGACGCGCGAGCCCATTTCGATCGTCACGGCCTGTGATGAAAACTATGTGCCGGCCGCAACTGCGGCTTTGCTGTCCGCTGCATCCAGTGTCGATTCAAAGCGCGAGCTCGATCTCTATGTGCTCGACGGCGGCGTGAATGCCGAATCAAAAGCGCGGCTTGAGCGGTCGTGTGCAAGGCTCGGCCGGCAGGTGCAGTGGCTTACGCCAAACTTGGATGCCATTCGCGACCTGCCCGTCTCGCACCATATCAACCATTCGACTTATCTGCGACTTTTGCTGGCCGAATTGCTGCCCGCTAGAGTGAGCCGGGCGATTTATTTGGATGCGGATGTGGTGGTCGTGCGAAGTTTGGAAGAGTTGTGGAAAACTCTGCTGGACGAAGCCTATTGTGCCGCGGTGCAGGACGCTTTTCTCCCTGTGCTGGACCCCGCGGATGTTTTTGACCATCCACTGCAATGCCAGGTCGTGTCGAATCACGATCCAAGGCCGATTGCCAACTACCAAGAGCTGGGATTAAGCGGCGCACTCCCCTATTTCAATGCGGGGATCATGCTCGTCAACGTCGAGCGGTGGCGTCGCGAGCAGGTGGCCGCGCGCAGCGTGGAGTGCCTGCGAACAAACGCAGCGCATGTGCGATTTTGGGATCAATATGCTTTGAATGTGCTGTTTACTGGTCAGTGGAAGCAGCTCGACGCTCGGTGGAATCAAAGCTCGGACGTGTTTCAACTGCCGAGTTGGCAGCGAAGCCACTATAGCGTGGCCGAGTTTTGGCAAGTTCGACGCGACCCGTGGATCGTGCATTTCAACAATCTGCCAAAGCCTTGGGATGCGAATTGTGTTCATCCCTTCCGCGGGCTGTTCTTCCAGCAATTGGAACAAACGGCTTGGGCGCGAGGGCGGCCATCGCAGCCACACACTAGCTTGAGCAAAGCGGCCTAGGCTGCGATAAACCACACGCGATAACCGACACAGGTGCAGGATGCCCAAATTTGTCTTGGTTGATAACTCGCTAGCTCCCGCTGGCGGACATCACTTTGAATTCGCCGACGCAATTCTGACCGCGGCCGAGCGAGCTGGGTACAGCCCCCATATCGGTGCGAATCTGGAACTGCCGCAAGACGCCGAGTTGGCGCGGCGGTGGCCCACGTTTCGCGTGTTTCCAGCCAGCATTTATCACGATTTCAACCTGTTCTATCTGTCCCGCTGGGAAGATCGTGAAGCGTCGCAGAAGGCCCGGACTTGGCCCGGTCCACTGCAGTACGTCGCCAATCTGTACAACGGAATTCGCGATAACCTGCGGCGGAAGCGGTGGCAGACGAAACGCTCGATCCGTTGCGAGGGTTTCGTGAATGGCTGCACGGAGCTATTCGAAAGCGTCTCGCTGGAGAAAGGTGACATCGTGATGTTGCCGACGGTGTCCGATGTGGAGTTGGAGGGCCTGGGAACTTTTTTACGCGAGAATCCGACTACGGCGGTGGCCCAGTGGCATTTGTATTTTCACAACAACTTTTTGGTGGGCCGGCCGCATGAATATGATGGGCAGCGTTTTCGTTTGGATTTAATGAAGAAGAGTTTGCAAGCGTGTTTGGAGGGTGGCAAAGATCACGATCTGCGCTTCTATACGACAACCGAGCAATTGGCGGATCAATTTGACCGCTTGAAGCTGCCGGCGTCGTTTCAGCAGTTGACGTTTCCGGTTCGCGAGGCTCTGCGCGGCATTGCGCGACCGACGGGCAAATTGCCGAAGCGATTGGTTTGTGCCGGCGGCTTTCGCGATGAGCGCGGCCAATTCACCTTGCCGCAAATCGTGTCGGCGATTTGGAGCGATGTGCTGAAACCGGGCCTCGCGCAGATTCACGTGCAGCGGAGCGATCCAAATTGGCAGGTTCCGCTGCCAGGGGGCGCTGCCAGCAACTCCGCGACGCCCCCCATTGCCTATCATCCACACCCGCTTTCGACCGAGGCTTATAACCAACTGATTGCCGAGGCCGATTTGGGCCTGCTTCTGCATGAGCCGCATTCGTATTACTCGCGGCTCAGTGCCGTGTATCAGGAATATGTTTGTGCCGGCATTCCGGTGATCGTGCCGGCTGGCTGCTGGCTGGGGGATCAACTTGCGGACGAAAACACACGTTACATCGAGCGACTGCTGGCGGAACGGCAAGCACAGATCGTGCAGCACGATGCCACCACGTGGAAGGCAGGCAGCGGCAAAAAGCTGGCTAGCCTGCCGGGTGGCCGCGTGTCGTTTCGCGGACCGCAGTGGCCACTCGCGGCAGAAGTAAATCCGCCGAATCGGGTGACGGAGCTTGTCGTTCAGTTTCGCTGCCCGGAGCAGCAGGCCAGCGGGCAATATGTTCGCGTGGTGTTGGAGGTGCAGACCGGCAATGGCCGCTGGGAACAGGATGCCGAGGCACTGCTCGGTCCCGGCAAGGCGTCTGGCAATTTTGCCACGATGTTTCACCTGAGGCCGGGGCTCCCTGGGGCGCGAGTCGTCTTGTCAAACGCCTTTTCCAATGATTCGATCACGATCGCGAACCCGCAATTAACGATGATTGCCGCTGCCGACGCGGGCAGCTCGGGCTTGCCGCTGGGGCAATGTGGCGTGTCATTTGCCGAGCGGAGCGAGATTCCCCGGCTGATTCGCGAAGTCCTCAATCACTACGATCATTACCGGCGGCGGGCCCAGGAAAAGTCTCCCGCCTGGTGCCGGCGGCTCGAACCCCTCTCAACTCTGACTCAACTCACTTCACCGCGGACCGTTCGTTCTATCGCAGCCAAAATCATGCAAGCCGCGTGATTCACACAGCCTGAAATTGGTAGCGGAATTCTCACGAATTCCGCTA
>JANNTN010000147.1:0-2464 GCA_031394445.1 Anatilimnocola sp. | reverse complement strand
ATTTGCTTGGCGGCGCTGGCGGTTGGGGCGATTGGGCTGCTCCGCGTGGAAACCTCAATTCAAGTGATGCGGCTGTTCTCGACCAACACACCGATCATTGCCAGCTATGAGTGGCTAGAAGAACATCTGGGCGCGCTAGTGCCGCTGGAAGTCATTGTTCGCTTCGACGAAACGAACCAGGAAGAAATGCTGCAACGATTGCAGCTCGTGCGCAAGCTCGAAGAAAGCATCAAGCAATCGGCGGGGGTGGGCGGCTGCCTTTCCGCGGCGACGTTTGCCCCCGAAGTGCCATTGAATAAAGGCTCGCTGCGCGGATTCATGGTCAACTTCATGCTGAACCGCCGTTTGACGCAGGCCCGCGCCCAGTTGATCGAGGCCGGTTACATTGTGCCGGCGAGCGGCGAAGAATTGTGGCGGATTAGTGTGCGCGTCACAGCGGGCCAGGATCTGGACTACGGTCGTTTTCAGCAGCAACTGCGGGCTCAAGTCGAGCCGATCTTGGCAAGCGCAAAGGCGGAAGGCGCTGCCGGCGTGAATGCGACCTTTACCGGCGCGATCCCCATCATTTACAAAGCGCGGCGGTCGCTGCTCAACGGATTAGCGTATGGATTTGGCACCGACGTGCTCCTCGTTGTCGTAGCCGTGGTCGTGCTGCTGCGACACTGGAGCAACGGTCTGTTGATGCTGCTGAGCAGCGTCTTTCCGATGTCGATCTGCTTTGGCGCGATGGGTTGGTTCGGCGTGGTGGTGGATATTGGTTCGGTAATGACTCCCTGTGTCGCGCTGGGTGTGACGATCGACGACGTGATTCACTTTATGCTCTGGTTTCGTCGCGGGATTGGCCGCGGGCTTTCCGCGCCCGACGCCGTGGCATTGGCCTATGCCGGCTGCGGCCGCGCGATGGTGCAAAGCTGGGGAGTCATCGGCCTGGGACTGTCGGCCTTTGCACTTAGTTCGTTCATCCCCACATTTCGTTTCGGCGCGCTAATGATTGGCCTGCTCACGGTCGGGCTCATCGGCAACCTTTTCTTCCTGCCCGCGCTCCTGGCCGGGCCACTTGGCCGACTCATCGCGGCGCATGTGCCCCGTCGGCCGCAACTTGAAGCCACTACTCAAACTGCGTTGGTGAGTGGTCAATCGCCGGATGCGAGACTGCGATAGTTGGCGAACGATTTCTAAATCTATCGGATATGTGTTAAAATCGGCACTTTTGCAGCAATACGCGAGAGTTCTGGCACTGCACCAAGACCGTGACGCCCTTCGAAATGTCGCTGTCGAGGCCCTTAACAACGAATTAGCACAGGAATAGGCAGGCCCATGAAGCTCGAAGTCATGCAAACCGTAGTCGGTTGCCTCGCCACATTGCTCGTGATGACTTTCAGTGCAGACGGCCAGGAACCAGCCACTCGCGCGGAGGCCGGCCTCCAATGGCTACCCTTTCCAGACAGCGAGAAATTTAACGTCCGGGGCATCCCTTGGTTTCCGGAAAATGAAACGAAGCTCTGGAGGATGCCAGCGAAGGAAATGGACTCCTTGCCCAAGGGCGTGCAAAATCGCGCGAAATGCCCGTCGGGAGGACGGATTCTGCTTCGCTGCACCACCACGCGGCTGGCTCTACGAGGTGCGGCTGTCAACGGCGGCGGTTTGAAGGGGTTCGATACCTACGTGAATGGGCAATTGTGCAAACCGGCAACTGCCAACAAGGTCGGCACTCATTCAGAACTTGTGCTTTTCCAGGAAGCCGATGACCGCGAAAAAGAGATTGTCATTTATTTGCCTCACCTTCAGGAAATCAGCATCGATGCAATCGGCGTCGATCAGAAAACCAGATTCGGCAATCCTGAACCTCACTACGCCAAGTCATTGCCGGTTGTCTTTTACGGTTCGTCTGTGTGCCAGGGGAGTGGCGTGGTCCATCCCGGTCAGACGTATGCAGCGATTCTTGGTCGCGATTTGAACCTCGATTTTGTTAACCTCGGCTTTGGCGGCGCGGGCAAGGCGGAGACAAACGTGGTTGCCCTGGTCAACTCGATTCCGGCCTGCTGCTATGTGTTTGATTTGGGCAAATCCTACGGGGCGCAGGATGCTACAGCGTACAAGACGATGCTGCAAACCGTTCGCCGGAGTCATCCGGATGTCCCCATCATTGCGATGACTCCGATCACATCCGCCAGGGAAGTCAAAGAACCGACGTACTCGGAGCGGAGCATTCACACCCGAACCGTGATGCGCGAGCCTGTGAATGAGTTGATCCAGGCTGGAGACAAGCGGCTCTTCCTGGTCGAAGGTGAAGACCTGCTCGGTTTCAAAGAGCACGAGGCACTGTCGAAAGATGGCGTTCATCCTTCCGATCAGGGCTACGGCATCATCGCGGCCAAGCTCCTGCCCATCATCAAAAACGCGCTGGGCCCCTAATCCGCATCACCTCAGAATGCCATTCAGCCCAAGCACTTTCAGGGCTTGG
>JANNTN010000114.1:0-19641 GCA_031394445.1 Anatilimnocola sp. | reverse complement strand
AAGCCCGTATTGAACGCCGGCTTAGCCGACATCTGTTCCAAATTGATCTGCCCCTCCGCCGTCGCCGCGTTGTGGCAGTCGAAACAGAACTGCTTGAACAGTGCGAGGCCATGCTCGGGCAAGCTGATTTCCGCAGCTTGCGTCGTAGTGGCCAAACACAGCCCAAGCAGCAACAAGGTACAAATTCGTTTCATGGCCCAATCAGTATGCCGCACTCCTCTCCATAAGGCCAGCTTCTTTTGCCAATCACGCCCCCTAGCGGCTTTAGAACGTCAGCCGCTATTCTGCCGACCGCGATTCAATGCACAGCAGGCACAGTGAGACATGGCATGTCAAACGAGGAACCATCCGACGCACCCACCGAGCCACAACCGGCTTTTCCCAACGACACTCTCCCCGCGGCCCTCGCCCGCCACGGCTTCGACCTTCCCGCGCCCCAGGTCGAGCAGCTCGATAAATACTGCCGGCTGCTCTGGGACTGGAACGAAAAGATCAACCTGACGCGGCACACCGACTACGAAAAATTCGTCGGACGCGACGTGCTCGATTCGACGCAACTGGCCACCCACCTCCGCGAAGGGGAGGAGATTCTCGATGTCGGCACCGGCGGCGGAGTGCCGGGAGTCGTCTTGGCCATCATCCGCCCCGACCTCCGCGTTTCCCTCTGTGACAGCGTTGGAAAAAAGGCCCGCGCGGTGGAAAATATGTTGGAACAACTCGGCCTCGAAGTGCCCGTTTATCCGCATCGCGCGGAAGAAGCACTGGAAGACGCTCGCTATGACGCCCTCGTCATCCGCGCCGTAGGCCCACTCTGGAAGCTACTCGCGGGCTTCAAGCCCCACTGGAACGCCTTCCGCCGGCTGCTGATCGTCAAAGGCCCCAAGTGGCTCGAAGAGCTGAACGAAGCCCGCCGCCGCGGCCTCATGCACAGCCTGCAAATCAAAACCGCCGCCGAATACGCCGTCCCGGGCAACGACGGTAAAAGCGTCATCCTCAAAATCTGGCCCAAAAACATCCCCGAACGATAATTTTTCCTCGCTCCCGGCCCCATTCCCCACTCGCTACTACCTCTTCTTCCCATTTGACACGCCTCGTTTTCGACCTACATTTTCAATTAGCCAACGTCGATTCCGACTTGGCTCCAATCGGTCCCGACTTTCGCTTTCCGGCCATTTTTTCGCTGGAATCCGCGAGGGGATAGGGTCCGCTCCATTGAACCGATTGCGAAAGGCGGCGGCATTTCCTTCTCGCCGCCTCTCGCATGATTTTTCCATTTTTTGATCGCACGCTTCCTCGGCGTTGCGTCCTTTTATACCTGTGTAATTTCGGACGCCTCACGAGGATTTGCGATCATGACTTGCTGCTTGGATGATGTGGTGCTGCCGCCGGCCGCTCTGGGTTCTCTCTCGGGCCGGCGGCAGGATAGGATTGCCGAATATGTGCAATCAGCCGTAATGGCCGTCGAACCGGTCGGGCGAGCGGTCGAACGCCGCCGCGAAGCCCGCCACCCCTATCCCTATCCGATCCACCTCACGCCGCTCGCCTCCGACAGCACGGCGAACGTCAACGAAACCTTCGTTGTCATCGGCAAGCACTTGGCCCTGCACGGCGTCGATTTCTATTCGCCCCATCCGCTGGCTCACCGCCGCGTCATTGCTTCGCTCGACTGCGGCCGCGAAGGCTGGATCGGCCTCGTCGCCGAGCTCGCCTGGTGCCGCTTTAGCCGTCACGGCTGGTACATCAACGGCGGCCGCTTCATCGGCGTCGTCCCCTCGCCGCTGGCCGACCTCGAAAACCATCCCCGCGTCGCATAACTCGCGGGGCGGGCCTCTGGCCGGCCGCGAAGTGCCTCCGTAGGGTGCAAAAGCGCAGCGCATTGCACCATTACATCAGCCACATGGTGCATTGCGCGGCGTTTATGCACCCTACTTACTGCGCAACGAGTAATTCAATTTAGGAACCGGCCGGCCGGAGGCCCGCCCCACACTCACTTCCCTGGATCATCAATCACTTCCAGCTCCGGCGGCTCATTCCCCGACTTCGGCCCGCCGTCGGCCAGCTTGATTTCATCTGCCGAAATCCCCTCCGGTACGGGCCGTACAAACTGCTTCGCCGGCGGATCGGGCAGGTTCTCGACGATCTCGCTCTCAAACGGCACCGGATGATTGATCGTCATCGCCTCGGCAGCCAAGCCCGGCGAAATCGGCCCGAGCGGACTGTTCGTCGATAGCGGCTCCAGTTCATTTTCGCTCGGCATCTCGCCTCGCAAGTTCTCGTTCCAGCGAAACATCGTTTCGACATTCCCGCGCAGCACCTGCGTACCCAGCGACACGGCCTGGTCCTCTGTCCAGCCGCGATCGATCACAAACCGCTCGGCCAGCACCTTCGCCAAAATCCGTTTGAACATCGCGAATTTCGGCAACGCGAACTCCAGCTTGTACATGTCGCTGTAATAGCCCACCTGCTTCGTCCGCGGCACCGCTTCCAGCCGGGCGGCCAGATCGTGCTCGATAAACGCTGGCGTGTTGCTGTACCACCAGTGCCCGTTCGTCGTCACGTTCGGAAAAATCCAGGCATAGCTCGTCAGCTCCTGGTTCGTCACGCTCGCCAGCACCGAAATCGGGAAGGTCACCCGCGGAAAGGCGTTGAACAGCTCCTTGTACTGAATCAGCGACACCCGACTGTCATAAAGATCGCGTCCCTGATGCACCCCCGCCTCATACACGCCGCGATTCACGCCAATCATCAGGTCGAACGGCAGCTTGAACGCGTCGCACATCTCGGCCAGCGTCCAAAACACATAATTACCAAGCGCCCGCCGATGCGACTCCGCCGCCGCCGGCCCCTCGGCCAGCACCGCCGCCAACGCCGTGTTCGCCCGCGCCTGCGAAACCTTCATCGGTGCAAAATCGGGCGGCAATGAAATCGCGCACGCCCGCGCCCCGCGCGACTTGAAGTGCTTGAACAGCTCTGCAATCCCCCGCCGCAAAAACCGCGCATCCGTCGGCGCGATTCCCGTCGCCTTCTCCAGCCGTTGCCGCACCTCCGGCTTTGCCAGATGAAACACCAAATCGTCCGTCCGCAAGCAGGGGATATAGACGTTGCTATCAAAACCTTCGAGCGGATCATCGAAATCGTTCGTCAAAAACACCGCCTCGATCCGGCTCTTCTTCAACACCTGATTCGGCCAATCCGGGCTCGCCATCAGCCGTTCCGCCTCGTCATAGACTCCCTCCCAATTCTTCGTGTTTATCTCCGCGTCCTTCAGCCCAAAAAAAGCCTGGCACATCTCCACGAGCCAACTGTATTGAATCGTATTCTCAATCGGCCCCAAATTCTCGATCAGCCGCCGCACCTTCTCCTTTGGGTCCAATCCCGGCTCCTCAATCCGATTCTTCGGCATCCCCGCCGAATGCGCCAGCTCCGTGTAGTAGTGGTATCCCAAGATGTCGGCTAGCGTCCGCGACCCCGGATCGAGCGGGTTGATATGCGTATGCGGATCAACCAGCACCAGAGCATCGAGCTGACCAAAAATGCGTTTGCGAAGATCGAGAGACATAACTCGTGAGGCAGGCATCTTGCCTGCGGTAAAATATGGGAAAGGAAATGCTTGCGGAACGAGAAATTTTAAGCGACTACAGCCTAACGCCAAACGAAACCGTCATAAAGCCGCGGCCAGCTTCTAGGCCAGTACTCATGGCCCTACTCGTATTCAGTACTCCGTACCCAATATCTGTCGCCGCTAAGACGTGATCCGCGATCTTCGCGCCATCCGCGGTTCCTATTTTGTCCGATTGCCCTGAGCCATCCAATAAAAAACCCCACGAGGACCAATAGTCCTGTGGGGCAATTTAGGGCTGTCTTATCAACAATTTCCTGGCAATTACGCCGGCGTTACGTGCTCGGCACATGGCCCTTTCGGCCCTTGTCCTTCGGTGTACGTCACTCGCTGCCCCTCTTGGAGCTGCTCAAAGGACGTTCCTTCCACTTTTGACGAGTGAAAAAACAAATCCTTCGCCTTCCCGGTGTTGATGAATCCAAAACCCTTGTCCGTCAACTTCTTAATCGTTCCCTCTGCCATTACTTATGCATCCTAAAAATTGTTGCCAAGTGCAGCCCACAACAAATTGTTCGAGCGGCTCACTTCGCGTAATAAATGCTACGCCAGAAATGCCTGCTTGTACACTACAGACTCGCCGAACGAGCAATCTGCCGATCGCCGCTACGACGATATCTGCCTCATTTCATTGAATTCTGGCACGTCAACGCCTAAGAATTCGCCCGCACCTTCCCCCACCGCACCGGTTCAAAACTCACGTTTAACTGCCGATCGAGCGGCGTGGCAACTCTTCTCAACATGGTCAATGAATGCCCGCCATAATCGGCATCCTCCAGCCTCGCAATCGCCGACTGCTGCGTACCAACCAGATCCGCCAACTGCTTCTGCGTCAGCTCCGCCTCGGTTCGCGCGTTGTAAATCAACGTCGCCACCGCCGCATTGAGCCGCTCTTTCTCCACAGCCGCTCGCAGCCGCGGATTCGACGTGAGTTGCTTTTGAATGACACGCGAAAAATCTCGGGTTTTGGGCATTGCTTAGATCTCGAATTCCGCAGTGAATTGATCGGGATTGCTGCGGGCAACCAACTGTCAAACAGAACCTACTTTCGCGTCCAAGTATCCAAATCATAGTCGTAGCCCGTTTTTGAAGCCGAATAAGTGCTCCAATCCCCAAACCGCCCGCCATCATCGATGCCATCGCGGCCGACGCTGTAGATCATCAACCGATCAGTCTCCACTTTCCACCTTAGCGGCCGCCCACTATACGCATCGAACGGCATCTCTGCTAAATACTCCTGCACCAACTCTTCCAAGCTCGTCGCCACACGCCCTTTTTCCAGCGCGAACAACCGCGAGGCCAGTTCCGTCCGCAACAACGCATTGGTCACGGCGTGGCGACGGTTAGTTTCGCCCAGCGTTTGCTCCCACGGAGTTTTCCGCCGCATTATTTTCAACATCGTGCTCTCTAGCCGGGCCGGGAACCCCGCCACTCGCTCGCAAAAATCGAGTTCGCGGGCACGCACCGTTTCCATCTCATCGCGCCGCTGTGCGTCACGCGCTAAAGCCGCCAACGCCTCTCGCAGCTTCGCTTTTGAGAGTTCGCCTCTGACCAGGGCCAGTTGCGCATATCCACCACCTTCGATCGAACGGCCAACCAAGGCATCCAGGGCGATGCCCCCGCGCCCCAACGATTCGCTCAAACCCACACAGCCGAGGCCATAGTCGCCAGCCACATCCGGCTGGCCATTATTTCGAGCCCACTCCGACTCGGCTTGGAGTGACCGGCTCAGGCCCCGCATCGCTTGCCAAGTCGGGCCAAAATACTCCTGCGTGGCATCCTTCTCGGGGTCATACAAAACCGCATTCTCCTGGGCCACCATCGGCAACAACTCGGCATACAGCTCAGCCAACTCATCCGCGACGGCAATTCTTGACCGGGATCGCCGCAGCTCCGCAACCGTTTCATCCGCTCGGTTGATCGCATACACCCGATAGGCAATCTCACGAATGCGGGCAAATTGATTGCCACGCAACTCATATTTGGCCACTCGCGGCGGCCTTCGCAGCAGATCCCAATAGACATAACCCAAACCAATCGCCGCCACGCTTCCTAATCCTGCGAGTGCTACCGCCGCACCCCATCGCTTTACAGACGAAGCTTTTGCGGAAGACGTTGTGTTCGATCGAACCACGCGAATCAAGGTGAGCCCCGTTACGAGAACCAGCACCAACTCCAACCCCGCAATCGTCAAAGAGATTGCGGTTTCTACCGGCTCGCCCTCACCTCCCATAAACCACCACAGATCCACCGGCCTCAGCGTCCTCGTCAACGCATACGCCCCCAGCGGCAACGTGATCGCCAGCAAAACCGCGGCTCTCACCCGCCGCGGCCCAAACGACAGCTTCGTCGCCATCACGGCTAGTCCCGCCCAAACGGCCGCCGCCGCGACCAACCCCGACCAATTCACCCCGCGCGTATTCCTCGCCGCAGCGACCAGCCCCGGCAGCCACAGGCAAATCAAAAAAACCAAAAGCAGCAGATCGGCCAGGCTATAGCGGTATCGAGTACCCGTCGAACATTCACTCGCCGCGTTTTTTCGCAGCCGATATCGCGCAATGCCACGGCCGAGTTGCACAATCCCGAAAATAAACGCGGCCGTAAAAACCAAAACCCACAGCACCTGCCACGCCCCGATCGGCACCATCACCATCACCGCCGCCCACAACCCCAACCCTCGCCGAAACCAATGCTGCGGCCCCACAGCAGCCCAAATCATCACCAACAACTCCACCGCAATCGTCCCAATCAACACCCACGCGCACATCTGCACGTTCGGATCGGTGAGTTGCTGGAGAACGAACGACATTGATTTCCGGCCCCGCGACCCACTGCCACGTGAATTTACCTAGCCATCATCTTCACCTCAGCCATCCTGCATCAACTAAAAAATTCCGCCGCTACCCAATAAATATACATTTGTGCGCATCGCATTAAATTGGCTTCATCGCAGCCATCATGCCTTCACTCGACCATCCGCCCGTTCCCCACCTCCCACCTCGTGCATAGAATGCATAATCCACAGCGACATGCATAATCCCAAACCCAAACCCACCAACCACTTGCGACAAAATGCAGGCCACGCATTTTTTTGCGGGCACGCATAGCCAGGGGGGTAGCGCCAACCATGAGTTTGAAAGATCGGCTGCAGCGGCAGCTTACCAATACGCGGCAGGCCAGCGAACGGCTCCTGTCCGACTTTAAGACACCCCAGGACTGGACTTTTCAGGTCCATCCGTCGTGCAACCACGCGCTCTGGTTCGCCGGCCACATGGCCACGACCGACAATTTCTTCCTCTCGCTCATCGCGCCGGAAAAAACTAAAGACATCCCGGATTTCCACGCCAAATTCGGCATGGGTTCGCAACCAACCACCGACTTCAACGCCTATCCCGCACCCGACAGCGTCCTCGACACCATGCGCGAGCGCCGCGGCGTGCTCCTCTCGACGCTGGAAGCCATGACCGACGACGACCTCGCCAAAAAAACACCCGACGGCGCTCCCGACTTTCTCCCCGACGTCGGCTCCGTCTTCGAAGTCGCCATCTGGCACGAAGGCCGCCACAGCGGACAACTTTCCGTAGCCCGCCGCGCCCTCGGCCACAGCCCGCTGCGATAGCCACCACTCACTTACTCACCACTCACCTACTCACTCCTTCGCCGCCGTGCCTTACTCCCACGTCCACAACCGTCCCGTTTCTGTCGCTCTCGTGCAAATGACTTGCAGCGAGTCGAAGCAGCACAACGTCGAAAAAGCGCTCGTCAAAATCGCCGAAGCGGCAGGGCAGGGGGCTAATATCGTCTGCCTGCAAGAGCTGTTCACTGGGCCCTACTTCTGCCAAACGGAAGACCACCGCTGGTTCGGCGAAGCGGAGCCAATTCCTGGCCCAACGAGTGAAGCTCTCGCCGCAGCCGCAAAAAAGCACGGCGTCGTTGTCATCGGCTCGCTGTTCGAGCGCCGCACCGCCGGCATCTACCACAACACGGCTGTCATCCTCGACGCCGATGGCTCGCACGTGGGCACGTATCGCAAGATGCACATCCCCGACGACCCGCTCTATTACGAAAAGTTCTACTTCACCCCCGGCGATCTCGGCTTCCAAAGCTTTCCAACCAAATTCGGCCGCGTCGGCGTCTGCGTCTGCTGGGACCAGTGGTACCCCGAAGCCGCCCGCCTCACGGCGCTCGCTGGAGCCGAGATCATCTTCTATCCCACCGCCATCGGCTGGCTCACGGACGAAAAAGCTGAGTTCGGTGCGAGCCAACACAACGCCTGGGAAACGATGATGCGTTCCCATTCCATCGCCAACGGTGTCTTCATCGCCGCTCCCAATCGCGTCGGCCGCGAAGGGCAACTCGAATTTTGGGGCGGCTCCTTCATCAGCGACCCCAACGGCAACCTCATCGCCAAAGCGAAGCACGAGAACGAAGAGATTTTGATGGCCAATTGCGACCTCGGCCTCATCGACGTCGTCCGCACCCACTGGCCCTTCTTCCGCGACCGCCGCATCGATGCCTATGCCGACATCACCAAGCGCTACTTGAGCTGAGGCACACCAACCCGAAGTGTAAGCTGAGGGAACCGCCGCTACTTCTTCCTCACCACCGACTCCGCAATATCCGCCACAATCAAATCCAGCATTTGATTCAACGATGAACTCGCATGCTCATCCTCGAAACTCGTCATCAATAACGAACCCGCTTCCTGTTCATCCCCAAAACCTGCATTGATGTAGTTGATGATCGATAACACGTCGCTAGCGGTCACGTAGTTATCTTTGTCCACATCCCGAAACGGCTTCACATTGTTGGCATTTTCGGGAACAGCGCCCGAATGGCCGCTCGGCAGACTATTGATGAAATTGATGATGGTAATTACGTCGGTACTGCCGACGACATGATCGTCATCGACGTTTTGCCTGCGCTTGCGGTTGTGCCAGGGAAACTTGGTCACTGCCGCTGCCGAAAACTGACTGCCACTGAAAACCGTCTTCCACTTTTTGTCGCTTACTAAGCCCGGCAATTCGACTGAGCTAAATCCACTGCCGACCTGACTGGCCTGTAAGAATGAGAATGCGTCGTCGAAATCGGGCAAATACCCGTTGATGAACACGAGCTTCAGTTTGCCGTTCAGCTTCGCCTCACCAGAAAAGCTGAGCTTGTCGAACTCGCCAGCGCCCTTGCCGCCAATCTCCACCACCAACTGCGCCGCCGCGCCAAACTCGACGCTGCCATAGCTCACCGTCGCTGGGCTCGCCCCCGGACTCAAAATGCCCGTGATCAGCACATTGTTCAGCGTGCCGACCCCTTTGACATATCCCGTCAGCGTGATTGGCTCTGTCGCCGACGCGCCATGAATCGACCCGTTGTTGACCAAGGCCTTGGCCGGATCGAGCGGCGTATCGATCGTGCCAAAACCACTAATCACGCTCGTCGAACCCAGCAACAAGCCACTCGGCACAACCAGCGTCCCCGCCGCGGTCTGTGCCCCCAGCGTGGTGAGCGGCCCGAGCGGTACCGGCCCAGCCGATTTGAGCGCGACCGTAAAGCCACCCGTCCGCAGTTCGCCTTGCGTGGCAAATCCTGTAGGCGAATCCGGATCGCCCAGAGTCAGCGGACCGGTCGCCTCAATTAACGAACCCGCCAACGCATTAATCGGCCCGATCAGAGTGCCTTGGCCACGCAATGTTTGCCCAGCAGCTAGCGACACACCAGCCGGCAACGTCAGCGTGCCGCCGGTCAGCGTCGTCACCGGACCCAGATCGATCGGAGCATTGAGCCCGCCCAAATCGAGCGCATCGTTGCCAATGTTCAGCGCCCCTTCGACCGTGAAGCCGCCAACTCCGCTCAGCCTCAGCGGTTCAAAGCCCGTGAATTGGATGTCGTTCTGCCCCGCGCCGTCGGCTGTCTCGATCGTCGCATTCCCGAGCGACAACCCCTGCAACACATAATGCACCGTGGTCGTCCCGCCTGTTGCTCCTTGAATAGTCAGCACGTCGCCGCCGCTCGCTCCGCCTTCCAGATGAACCCCGCCGGGCAACACGAAAAATCCGCCAAACGCATAATCGACTGTGATTTCGTCCGCCTGCGTCTGCGAGCCGCGAACGACGATGCCTCGCGTCAGAACGAGGGGACTCGTTGCCAGCACACTGTTGGAGGCCAAATCATAGATCTGCATGTCCGCCCCGGCTTTTCGAATGCTGATCCGATTGGCATTCCCACTCGTCGGCAAATCGACTTCCAAATCTTGCACGATCGTCACGATGTGGTCTTCCACTTCGCCATCCGTCGCCACCCCCGTCGGCGATAGCCCGCCGGCACTGCTCACGCGAAAGCGGGCAATCGCCGGCCCAATCTGGGCCATCGCGGGAACCGTAAATGCAATTTGCGAATCGCCCGCCGCGATCGTTGCGCTCTCGCTGATTTTCTCGTTAGCGCTAAACTGCCCGTCGTGGTTGTAATCGATCCAAGCATCCAGCTTGGCCGAATTGGCATCTGCCAAACGCAGCGTCACGCTCGATTGCTTCCCCCGCACCAGCGACGTGCCCACCAAGCCGTCTTCATCGTCGTTCGCGGTGGCATCATCGCCGCTTGCCAGCGCCGTCGGGGTCACATCCAGCTCTTCATCGCGCAAATCGCCCAAACGTGGACCAATCGCCAAGTGCCGCGGACCATTCGTGGCAAACGAAGTCGCATAGTTCTCCGCCGCATCGCCATAGTCATAAATCGGCGCGACATTTACATGCACGAAGGCCGTTGCCAATCCGCCCCGGCCATCGCTGATGGTGTACGAAAACAAATCCGGGCCCGCCACTTGCGGCGACGTATAGCGAATTTGATGCCCATCGAGCCTGACCGCGCCTCCACCGGCCGTCGAAACAAAACCTGTGTTGCCAAACTCGTCCGCCAGCGTGCTGTTAAGTCCCACCACGACCAATTCTTCCGGCGCGTCCGGTCCCGACGTGTCGTTGTTCAGAACCGTAACGATTTGGTCGAATCCCAAGACCCCGTTGTTTCGCGCCGCCCGAAACTCGTCATCCACCGCCACCGGCTTATCGTTCACTGCATTAACAGTGATCGAGACCGTGGTAACCGCCGATTTCCGTCCACTCGGCGTCGTCACCTGATAGGTAAAAAAAATAGGCCCCATCTCAAACGGCGTGAAAAAATTCGCGGCTGGATGATACGTCAACAATCCAACCGAATCGAGAGTTACCAATCCCGCGCTTTCCGGCACATTCGTCAACAACACCGCCGATAACGGCTCGTTGCCCGCCGCGTCGTTGTCATTCGACAACACCGCTCCCAGAATCGGCAGGTCTTCCTGGCCGGTAAAGAAATCGTCGAACGCGCTGGGAATCGGCAGCACGCGAATCGTCACCGTCGCCGGCGCGGAGTTTGGTCCCAAAATCGAATGCGCGCGATAGGTAAACGTATCGTTGCCCTGAAAGCCGGCCGTCGGCGTATAGTTGAACGAACCATCCAACTGAATCGTCGCCGTTCCGCCGCCGCTGGTCGTCACGACGAGTGGCGAACCCACTTCAGCCCCCGCCACGGACAACGCCACCGCAGACGCATCGCCGTAGGCGTTGTCAATATTCGTGTCGTTGACCAACAACCCCTGTGCGGCAGTCCTCATGAACGGCATTCCGATCGTAGTCGCATACAGCGGAACGCGCCATCGTCCACGGCCACCGGAGTATCGGCCTCGTTCAAAACCCGAATCGACACTGTGGCGTCCGTCGAGTCGGGCAGCGTTGCCGGCACTTCATTGATCTTGTACGTAAACACAATCGGCGGCAGCGACGACGGCAAGAAAAAATTCGGGTCCAGCTGACCGTTCTTTAGCGGCGGCCGGTACAGAATTTTGTCGTCGGTCAAATCGTTAGGCGTGTTGTTGGGATCGAATCGCTCGACTGACCCGCCCCCCACCGGCTGAGTAAACGATTTGAGCGCGGCCTTGGCCGTCCCGTTCGTTAAATCGTTGGCCAACACGTCGATCACATAACTGGCACTACCTTCGATCAGCCCACTGGGCGCGTCATTAACACCGAACGGACCTATGGGCACTGCAATGGTAACGCCAATTTGCCCCTGTGCCGAAAGATTCGGACCCGGATTGTGCTGCTGATCGTTGACCGTGATCGACAGGATGCCGGTGACGTTGGTTGCCGCCGGAGTAAGCACCAGCGTGGCCAGTGCGGCATTGATCGCATGTTGATGGCCAGTAATCGACAAGCTCGCTGTGTCGCTGCCGCTAACCTGCGCCCCGAAAATGGTGGTGGCACGTAGCGTCCCAATGCCGCCCGTCGCCACAACCGTGACGTTGATCGGATCGAGCTCAGCATCAACGTCGTACACACTGATCGCGTTTTGAAATGCTAGAGAAAACGCCAGCGTGTTAACGGAATAGACTGTTTGTGCCGGAGGCACGACTAGTATCGGCTTGTCGTTCACCGCGACGACATTGACCGCGATCGTCGATTCCCGCTGCTGCGGACTACCTGAGCCCGAGTGGCCCAGATCGCTTACGGTGAATCGAAGCAGCGCCTGCCCGTTAAAATTCGCGGGCGGAATGTAAGTCAGGCCGGCCAATGCGGCATTGACGGCACTGGTCGTCCCCACAAAAGAGATCAGCGAACTCCCCTGCGGCAGGCCACTAATAACTGACAGTCCCTGCACGGATGGCAATGACAGAATTCCGTGCGTCACGGAGAGCGTAACCTGCACACCAGCCGGATCGGCATCGACGTCGCTCACCGACAGCGCCCCGGGACCGAAAACCAACACCGTGTCTTCGTTCGTCGAGACAAAACTTAGCGACGGAATTACCGGCGCATCGTTCACGGGGTTGACCGAGATCGTCACGGTGTTGGTCGCCATGTCATAAGGGGACGAATCGCCGGCAATCCCCGCCAAGTAAATGAACGTCGTCGTGCCATTAAAATTCGGGCTCGGCACGAACTTCAGCAGGTCATCGCTAAAATCCGCAGGCGTGTTGTTCGGATCAATCCGCGTCACCACTCCGCCCGCTGGTTGCGTAAATGTCCGCAATTCCTTCGCGCCCGCCGGCGCGGCAGCATGCTTAGTCACATGCGGCAAAATGGGAATCGTAATTCCCGCTAACGAGTCCTCGTCCACCGACGCCGTGATCGGCGTGCCAAACAACGGCGTTTCAACCATTAATGAGAGCGGCAGCGCCGTAATCAGTGCGTTGGGTACAAACGATTCTTCGGGCAGCGTCTTGCTGATGTCGGCCAGCACAAGCGTGTCATGCACCGGCCTTGTCATTTGCGTAAAGTCGGGCGTGAACACCAGATTCTGGCTCAGCACGTTGCCGGGCAGCAACGCCTTCACCCGCCCGCGCGTGACCTCCACCAAGCTGTTTCGAGCGGTCGTTAACGAAACCTGCGCGCCCAACTCGTCAATCCGGTCTGCCGCGTCCTTTGCCGATAGCGAAACCTGATATGGCCCGGGCAGCCCATTATTCAGGCCGATATCGAACGAACGAAACGCCTCCGCAAACGATGCGGCAATACTGGGATCCCCCTTAATCCCCTCGAATACCTGGATGTCGGCAATACTGGAAGTCAAATCGGGAAAATCGATGTCGTACATTCCCGTGAATCGGATCAGATAGGTGTCCTGATCGGGAGTTACCTGTACGGTGCCCGCTCCCAGCAAATTGTTCAGCGCGGTTTCGAGCTGCCCTCGAAAAGTTGCTGCTCCCTCCGGCTTGTTCACGTCATATTGAATCGAGGCGGTCGTTTGCCCCGGCCCCATGCTGAGCGTGAATGCCCCGCTCAAGTTGCCGGCGACCACGAGCCGTTGCATCTCGGCCACGCGTACCTTCGCCAGCGACTTGTCGTACAGCACATCGAGAAACGCAGCATATACGCCGCGACTTTTGTTTCCGTCGTTGCGCAAGTCCCTCACTCGCACCTGCAAATCAAAATCCCGACCGGCCAGTATCGAGGTAATCGGTGTATCGGTTCCCGGCGCGAGTGCCCGAATCACGTATTCAACGATCGGCGTCGGCGCCTCTCCTTCTGCGAGCAGTAGCGGCCGCTCGACCTCGGCCAGGCCATCAATCGCCCCGGCATCCGCCGCCATCAGCTCTCGTTTCTCCAGCATTTCCAAGTGCAATCGCCGCTGCGAGCCCAGCACACCCCGACGCCCAATTGCCCGATTTCCGCGACCCGATTTGCGCATAACAACTGCACGAGCGGCATAACTGCCGCTGGTTCCGATGAGGTGAGACATTGTCCCGACGACACGAACCCGCCAACCTCCACGAAACCTAGCTAAACGTCAAGCGCGAAACATGAAAAACCTGCAATTTGGGCTTTAAAGCGTACAGCAGCAAACTCACGTCCTTAATGCGGCCCCGTCAGGCGTAGCTTGCCCATCGCCCGAGGCGCAGAAACCAATTGCCCGCCGAACATCACAGGCTTGCGCGTTTCCGCCCATTTTTTGACAATCTCAAACTCCTTCTCGGTATCGATCTTCCCTTGAATTCCTTTCAATTCGGCCGGCAACAGAAAGTCGCCACCCGCCGATTGCGCTCTCATCCGCCGCGCTGACTCCATCATTTCCCAGCTATGCGGTGCGACACCCAGATCCATGAGCTTCGAGTAGATCACGTCTAAACCGATGCCGCTGTTACCAATGGCATCGGCCATCCCACACCGCGGAAAACCGGACGCTCGTTCCTGGTCTTCATTCATGCTGCAAAAGCCGCTGTTATCCATGACTGGCCGGAACTCCTCCGAATGAATCCAATAGGCCCACATCTCCGTCTCGATCGCGCTCATCATTGGGCTCTGATACACGACGGGCGGCTGGCGGCCGTAATAGAACCAATCGTCTCGCTGGGCCCACTCCTCGCGCTGCCTATTCACCAGGCCATAAATATGGTTCATGCCGCGATCGAGTAGGTCCAGTTCTGCCGCGTCCCCAAACCCTCGCACGGGACCATGCTTGCCGGCGATTTTGGACTGCTGCCAAACCGCGTCGAGATTGGTCGCCAGCCCGTCGATGTCGATCGATTGCTTGGCCGACTGCACCGCGACTTCCAATCCCGCCGTATCGGGTGATAACGCTTGAATTGTGGTCTTCAGTCTCATCCGCGCGTTCATCGGTGAAATCCGCGGTTCATTTCTGGGGCTGTCGTTCTGTTTTGGTTGCAGCGGCCTTGCCTTGGTAGCACAATTCGCGGTGTTCAGGATTGATTCTCGTCGAGGCATCGTTCACGATCAGCACAACCAATCGGGAGATTCGCGATGATTCGCTGTCAGACTTGCTCGTGCGAGAATTCGGATATCAATGCTCGTTGTCAGCAGTGCGGAGCGGCGCTGGTGAATCCGTTTCAGGCACCGCTCGATGCGGAAGTCGTCCAGGCGACGCCGGTGGGGGGAAGTGATGCGGTTGCGACGGTCATTCCGTATCGCAACGCGAACGCGCTGATCGCGTATTACTTGGGCCTGTTTAGTTGTTTTCCGGTGCTGGGGTTTCCGCTGGCGATTGTCGCGTTGTGGCTCGGGGTTCGCGGGCTCAAGGCGGTGCGAATCGATCCGAGCGCACACGGAACGGCCCACGCCTGGGTCGGACTGATCTGCGGGACGATTGGGTTCCTGATCAATCTGCTGATTATCAGCGCGATTGTGTTGGCGGTGGCGGCAAATACCAGCGGTGAGTGGCCATAATCGCTTGTCATTTCACCGCTGGGCCGGGCCGAAAGCCCCTTGCCAAAGCCAACCGGCGAACCCATGCTGGTAGCCCTGACTACTGATTTCTGACCTCTGACCTTTGCGCCCTTCCCATGTCCGACCAACCGAGCGTGATCCTTTCCGGCTTCGGCGACGAAGCGGCTAACCAAAAGACGGCCGAGCAACAGTTCGCGGCGTTCGCGGCGATCGGCCTGACGTATTACTCGCTGCGATTCATCGATGCTGGCCAGGGCATCAAGAACGTGATGCAGCTCACTAAGGGTGAGATCACGAAGATTCGGCACTTGGAAGACGAATATGGGCTGAATGTGGCCACGCTCGGCTCGCCGATTGGCAAGGTGAAGCTGCAAGATGTTGAAGACGGGACGAAGAACCGCTTCGTCCCGTTCAAAAAATATCTGAGCGAAGAGGTGAAGAAGGCGTGCGAGCTGGCGCATGCCTTTGAGACGAAGCTCATCCGCGGCTTTGCGTTTTATCATCCCAAGGGGACCGACCCGTGGAAACATGTGAGCCAGGCGGCGGACCAACTGGGGCAGATTGCCGAGATGTGCCACCGCAGCGATCTCACATTTGGCCTGGAAGTGGAGGCTAACCTCGTGGGGCAGAACGGCGAGCTGATGGCAGAACTGCACAAGCAGGTCGATCACCCGGCGCTCGTTACGATTTTCGACGCGGCGAACATCAGCACGCAGGGATTCAGCCCGGGTGAAGTGTTCGAGCAGTATCTAAAGATGAAGAAGGGGCTCGGCTGGATGCATGTGAAGGATTATCGGCATCCGCATCGCCTGGAACGCACGACGCATGTCGATGAAGAGGCCCTCAAGCACTTTGTGCCAGCCGATCGCGGCGATAGCGGGCACGAGTTGGTGTTCCGCGACCTCAAAGACTTCATTCCCACGATCGAGAAGAAGCTGAAGAAGCGCGGCGTGCCAGGCTTCATTCTCGATCTGGAGCCGCACGTGAAGGGGGGCGGTCAGTTCGGAGGTTTTAGCGGGCCGGATGGCATGGGCGTCGCCCTGCGTGGCCTCTGCCGCGTGCTCGACTACATCGGCATCGGCTATCACCTGCGCGACTTCGAAGATGTGAAGGCCACGCGAGGAGTTTAGCCGCGGAATTCTAGCTGTTCGTTGCTTCGGGAGCCGGCAGTTCCGCCGAAGCAGCCAGTTCAACGGGCGCGGGTAGTTCCGGAAGAGCGAATAGTTCGGCGGGAACGGCCGCTTCGGCAACTGGCTCGGTTTCTCGCTCTAGCCGCTTGAGGCCCGACATCCGCCGGAGCGCTGCGAGCGTCCAATAGATACCGATCGCACCACTCGCACAGGCACCGGCTGCGGCGTGCAGCGAATGCACGCGCCAGGCCCAGATTGCCACAACCGCACTGCAACCGACAGTGAGGCAAGCGCAGAGCAAACGCTGCGTCGCACGCCGACTGGTGTGTTGGCGGACGTGTTGATCGATGGCGGTGCGGGCGGCTGAGTTGGCCAAGTCGCGCATCGCGTTGAGGCTGCTGGTCAGCTCGGGGGCGGCCCGTCGCGGGGTGTAGTCGGTCAGCGGTTGTTCAACGGCGTCGGCCGCGTTCTCGACGGAAACGCTGGCAGGCGCGGGTGCCGGCTCAGCCGGAGTGTTTAGGACGGGGGGCGCGGACGACTTCCAAGAGCTTTGCGTGAGCGGCGAGTCTCCCCGAACGCGCTTCATCAGGCGGTCCATGTACGATTCGATCGACTCATCGTCACCGTCAGAGGTTGACGCCGGCTGAGGGCACCGTGGAGCAACACTCTCGAACGTCACCGTCGGCGAGTAGGTCGGTTCGGCAGGAGCGTAGGTTGCGAGTTCGGCTACTGCGGTAGGAGTTTCGCCAGGCTCGTCCTGCCGCCAGATGCCGGCTTGCACGAGCCGGCTGAGCACGGAATCGACGCCTGTATCGCGCGGTGCTGGTTCGTCGTTCGTGTTGTTCTCGTTGGCAGCTTCGTAAACAGCGGCGGGTGCTGCTTCGCACTCTGCGGGGGACTCGTTGGAATCGCAGGGCGGAGAGGAAGATGCATCAGAGCGAAACTGCTCCTGCAAGGTTTGCAATTCGAGAGCCTGGCATTCGAGCTCTTGGGCGCGCTGGAGACAATCGCTTTGAAGGCGTTCGATATCGTCAGAACGAATGACCAGGGCGGCGCGTTGCTCGACGAGTTGCTCGAACAGGCGATCTACTTCGGCGACGCGCGTAGCCAGTTCGGCTTCACGGGCCTGCAACTCGCTGTTGTTCTGCCCGGTGCTGTTTTGATCGGCGTTGTTTTGCTCGATATTCTTTTGAGTGGCGGCGGCACGCTCGGCGAGCTCGCGCAGGTTGGCTTGCTCGGTGGCCAGTTGGCGATTGGCTTCGTCGATCTGGATCTTTTGCTGCTCGAATTCTTCGCGGGCTTGCTGGATCTGTGCGGATTCGGTCGCTAGCGCGGCACGTTCGTTTTCCAATGCCTGGGTTGTCTCGGCGAGCTTGCTTTCGCGCTCGGCCAAGTCGGACTGTTGATGCACGGCGTGTTCGTATTTTTGAACGAGCTGCTGCATCTCTTGCAGACGCGACGAAAGCTGGTCGATTTGCCCCTTAGATTGTGACAGCTCTTGGCCTTTCCCGTCGCACTCCTCCGTGAGTTGCTCGCAGCGTTGCTCGAGGTTGGTTTGGCAATCGAGTTGCCGCTGTAGCTCAGCGATTTCGACGTCCTTCTCGGCAATCAGCCGTTCCAGATCCTCCAACTTTCCGTGCGTGGAATCCAGAAATGCTCGCTGCTCGAAAACGGCAGTGACCGCCGCGGAGTTAATCGACATCTCGCCGCGGGTAGATTGCAACTCGGCATCGAGCTGCTGGCAGCGCTGCTCCAGTTGCTCACACGCCTGCTGTTGAGCTTCGCGATCTTGGGCAGCTTGTTCTTTCGCTGCGTTCAGAGCGATCTGCAGCTCTTCGCGTTGGGCCGTGACAGTAGCAATCTCAGTACGCAGTTGCTCTTGCGCGGCGCTTAGAGAGTTTTGCAGCTCATCGCGCTGCGTGCTGGCTGCGGCGATTTCGGTCTGCAATTGTTCTTGCGCGGCGTTCAGGGCAAGTTGTAGTTCATCACGCCGGGCGATGGCTGTTGTGACTTCGGCCTCGAGCCGCGAAACGGTATCTGAGGTGCCTTGCGTTACTGATTGCACGGTTGCGAGCTTGGCTGTCTGGGCCGTCAGCTCGCTCTTTTGAGCGAGAATCGAATCTTGCGCGGCGTTCAACTCGTTGCAGACTTCTTCGAGTTGCTGATTTGCGGCGGTGAGGGCGTCGCGGAGCTGGTCGGCTCGCTCGGCGGCCATAATCGACGATTCAAACCCCTGGCGCGACTCCACCTCCAATCGCCTGATCTGTGACTGGGAATCGTCCAGCTTGCCTTGCAGCGACTGAATCTCGTTTTGGAATTGGGTGGTGGCTTCGACGGGGATTTGGGACTGGAAGGGGGTGGTGTTGCAATCGATCACTTCGAGTTGCACCGGGCCGATCGACAGCCGATCGCCCACTGACAGCATCGCTTCATCGAAATGCGTGCCGTTCAGGGTCGCCGCGCCGTTCATCCGGCGAATAACCGTGCCAGCGGCACCGCGCAGGACCCAGCAATGCAATGAATCGATGCCAGCAGCTCGCAGCCGCAGCGTGCAGCCCGTGCCCGAGCCGATCGTGCATTTGGGCGAACGAATGGAGACGACGCGGCCTGGCTTGCCTGGGCCCAGCACCTTGAGCGACAGAGTTCCTTTGTCTTCTAAGAACTGGCTGGCATCGGATCGGGCGGTATTCTGTCGTGAAATGAGGGCTAAACGAGGCGTGGTGCAAACAGCCATGTGACTGCAACCTTTGTAGCGGCGAGGTTTTTCGAGGGGCGCGGCGCGCGTAAGTTCCCGCAGGCATCTAGCTTGCGGTGGCCTCGTCGTCAAAGGTTGCCGGCCTCTCTGTGCCGGCATAATTCGAATAGCCGGCAAAATTTGCCACTAACCTGCCAAAACGACTACATCGCCAGACGCAATTTGCCGATTATCGGAAGGCGGCAAACATTGACGATTTTTCGGTGCTGTGCCGCACCGCAGATGGGTGTTGTTGCATGTCCGCTTGAACCCCACGGCGGTGGATCGTTTTATTCGTGTGGCGTCAAGGTCAATTCGCTACGTGTTGTAACTGCTTGTGTGGCAAGCAGTTGTGGCGCGGCGGCAAGACGCGTGGCACGACGTTTTGAGCGATCGAATACACGTGGGTGGTAGCCTGCGTGCATAAGATAGTTTGACCAAAAAACAGCGATTCCG
>JANNTN010000068.1:0-2168 GCA_031394445.1 Anatilimnocola sp. | reverse complement strand
CGGCATTTCCCGACGCCGTCCAGCAGCAGATACTGCACCAGCACGCCGATCTCTACACGCGCGCCGCGCACGGTTGGCCGTCGCTAAACATTGTGGGCGGAGAGCTGGCAATCGATTCGGTTGTGAACGCGCCACTGGGTGTCGGCTTTGAGTTGGACGTAACGCAATTCACGCCGGCGAGCCGGTGGATCGATCAACAGAACAGCAAGTGAACGCAAATAGGAGCGAGAAGTCTATGGCGGGAATTCGCACGACGGTGATTGGCAGCTACCCCGTTCCCGATTGGCTGCGGGCGATGCCCAATTCGGTCAATCTGCGCGACGCGGTGATGGTCGTGATGAAAGCGCAGGAGCTCGCCGGCATCGACGTGATTGCGGATGGCGAGCTCTCGCGGTTCGACGTCAGTCACCCCGAAACCAACGGCATGATCGACTATTTCGTCCGGCCGATGGCGGGGATCGAAACGGTTTTGTCTCGGCAAGAGTTGGAGTCCTTTCGCAGCCGGCCGGGATTTGCGTTTCGCACGCAGCCGGCGGGCGTGGTGCGGGGACCGATCACCGAGGGGCAACTCGATCTGCCGCGAACCTACGATGGCGTGAAGTTGCTGACCGCAGCGCCGCTGAAATTTACCGTTACCAGCCCCTACATGCTGGCGAAAACGCTGGTCGATAACCACTACGGCGATTTAGCGAAGCTTGTCGATGCCCTGGCCGAAGTGTTGCGGCAGCAGGTCGCCGTCATTGACGCCCCGGTGCTGCAAGTCGATGAAGCGAACCTGCCGGGATCGCCTCAGGATGCACCGATTGCTGCCGCGGGAATCAACCGCGTGCTCAGCGGCAGTCGCCGCGAAAAAGGGGTGCATCTCTGCTTCGGCAATTACGGCGGACAGACGATTCAAAAAGGCTTTTTCCGCGAGCTAATGCCGTTTTTTAACTCCCTGGAGTGCGATCACTTGCTGCTAGAATTTGCCCGACGCGGCGACGACGAGTTAGAAGTGTTTCGCGATTTGAAGCCGTCGATCTCGCTCGGCCTCGGCGTGATCGATATCAAAGACAACGAAGTGGAATCACCCGCTGAAGTGGCGAAGCGGATCGAGCGAGCCGTGCAGGTGCTCGGCGCGGAGCGGATTCGCTGGGTGCATCCCGATTGCGGCTTCTGGATGCTGTTGCGCTCGGTTGCCGATCGCAAGATGCGGGCGCTCTGTGCGGGCCGCGATGCATTCCTCGGAAAGAAATCGGCCTAGCTGGGAGCAAATTGCCGCGCCCGCCAACATCAGTCGTGATCGTCGTCATAGACGACCGTCGTCGCGGGTTGCCGGCGGCGACTAAAGTTCAAAATCTTCCGCCGACGGACCAGCGGACCGCTACCTTCTTCGAAGTAGTAGCCCCCGAGAAACTTGTAGAAGAACAGCAAAATAAAGGCCCCCGCCGTCGCGACGCAAAACCCCAGCGTGCTGATCGGTGAGACTACATGTCCTTGCCAAAAATACGAAACGATGCCGCATCCGATGACTGTGCCGGCGACTCCCATTGAGAGTGTCGCCACCGCGCCGCCCGGATCGCGGCCCGGCATGATCGCCTTGGCCAGCAAACCCACTAGCGTGCCGAACCCGACCCACACCAGTCCCAGGTTGGCCAGATTCTGCACCTTTTCCATGTCCAAAAAAGCGGTCTCGTCCATGGCTGCCGGCTCCCAGTTGGTCCCACTCCGTCCGCGCGCACTCTCACATTCCTTATCTTCGGCGGCAAACGGTGGCCCGCTCAATCCGAACGTGCCGATTAAACGAATCGCGCTGGCGTGCTAGCAATTCGCCATAAGTTGGCGTGCTGGCGTGACGGCTACCACACGATCCGCGCTCTTAATAGCCAAGCGAAGTAAGCCAACAGGGCGATGCTACCCCCCAAGAGAAAACCGATCACGAGCAGCGTTCTCGCAGAGAACATTGCTCCCTCGCCGGAGCCCGCGGCCGCATCGGACCGGTTATCAAAATCATGGCCGCAGCGTTTACAACGGCGGTCCCAGCGCGGTGCGATCGAATCATCGCACGACGGGCAAATGAAGAGAGGTTGCTCGGCGGGAATCGGACCGTCGGCCAGGGGAAAATCCACGCCAGTCGTGCCGCACGTGGAGCAGGTAATTCTCCGTTTCTCGCCGCATGTCGGGCATAG
>JANNTN010000066.1:0-23936 GCA_031394445.1 Anatilimnocola sp. | reverse complement strand
CTCCTCCGCCAGCACCACCTGCTCTCCGGGCAGTGGTGGACGCTGGCATGTGTGGGCGATATTCTGGCCGTCGATTTGATGCTGCTCCATTCTCTCCAGCCCCTAAACGATGGCCATGAAACGATTTTTGTCCTCTGTGTTTTTGTTCACTCTCGTTTTGATTGTTTTTGCCAACGCCGCCGCCACTGTTGTGGCGCAGGAGAGCAAGTTGGCGATTCCAGATAGCGATGAGGGGTTGCCGGGGGCGGGGGTGATAAGGAGGGGAGATTGGTTTAAGAAGTTGTGGGTTGAGCGGAGGGGGAAGTGGGCGAAGAGTAAGGAGGCGGATGCGGGGGCGGTGGTTTTTCTTGGGGATTCGATTACGCAGGGGTGGGGCGATGATGTGGGCGGGGCGTTTGGAAAGTTGAAGGTGGCGAATCGGGGGATTAGCGGCGATACGACGCGGGGGGTGCTGATTCGGCTGAAGGAGGATGTGCTGGCGGTGAAGCCGGCGGCGGTGGTGCTGCTGATTGGGACGAACGATTTGGCGGAGAAGGTGGAGCCGGAGACGATTGCGGGGAATGTGAAGCTGATTTTGGCGGAGCTGAAGAAGCACGATGCGAAGATGCCGATCGTGCTGTGCCAGGTGATGCCGAGTTCGGCGACGAAAGAGGAGCGGTCGGCGGAGAAGATTAAGCAGGTGAATGGGCTGTATGCGGCGGCGGTGAAGGGTGATCCGCAGGTGACGCTGGTTGAGACGTACACGCTGTTTGCGAACAAAGAGGGAGATGCGAAGAAGGAGGAGTTTCCCGACCTGCTGCATCCGAACAAGGAAGGCTATGCGAAGTGGGCGGCGGCGGTTCGGCCGATTTTGGCGACGCTGGGATTCGTGGAGACGGAGGCGGATGCGTTTCAACTTGAGGCGGGGTTCGTGAGCCTGTTCAACGGGAAGGATTTGACGGGCTGGGGCTTTCGCGATGCCAAGACGCTGGAGAAGAAGGAGGCGTTCGATGGGCAGACGGCGAGCAGCGACGGGCGGTATGTCGCGAAGAATGGCCGGCTGATCGTGACGACGCCGTCGGAGGGGCGGAAGATCGCCCAGATTTGGACGACGCGGGAATTTCCGAAGAATTTTACCCTGAAGCTGGAGTTTCGCGCGACGCCGAACGCTGATAGCGGCGTGTTTTTGCGTAAGCCGCAGTTGCAGTGCCGCGATTATCCGCTGGCAGGACCGCCGAACTATGCCAAGCCGGGGTATAAGCCGCAGGAGTGGAACGAGATGGTGGTGGTTTGCAAAGGCGGGGCGGCGCGCTGCACTTGCAATGGGGAAGTGTTGGAAGAGGCGTTTAAGTTGCCTGAGACGGGGCCGATTGGGCTGGAGGGAGACCGGGGGCAGATGGAGTATCGGCGGATACGGGTGATGGAGGAGTAGTTTTGGGTCGGGGGAAGCTTGCCGACTGAGAGTGTGTTGGTGGGTGACCGTTCTCGTGTTTAACGCAAAGGCGCAGAGGATCGCAAAGGCCGCAAAGGGGAAGGTTAGAGACAGATGGTGGGCGGGCGCGAGCAAGCTCGCGCCGGCCCACCCTACGAGAAACCGGGAGCAGGTTTGCTCCCGGCTGATGAGAGTGGTTATTTTTTCTTGATGGTGGTGTCGGTGAGGAGGCTGAGGAGGGCGGCGTCGATGTGGGGGGCGGTAGAGGGAGAGAGAGCTTTGGCGATGGTGGGGCGAGTGGGGTTGGCGTTGATGTAGTTGATGATGGCGAGGCAATCGTCGGGGCCGACGTAGTTGTCGGCGTTGACGTCGAGGTAGGTGTCGGGCGTGAAACTGGTTGAGAGCCCGACAGTTGAGAGCCCGATGAGCGACGTGGAGCCGACGGCGTTGATGACGTTGATGATCGAGATCACATCGCTGGCGGAGGCGACGCTGTCGGCATCGACATCGACAGCGAACCGGCTGTTGTGCCATAAGAACTGCGCGGAGACATTGACCGTGACGTGGCCGATGGCGGTGTGGAAGCCATCGGAGACGATGTACTCGAAGCCGCCGGTGCCGGCGAATCCCTCTTCAGGGACGAAGGTGGCGGTTCCGTCGCCATTGAGTTGCACGAAGCCGCCGGAGCCTTGATTGACGCCGACGATGACGATTGGATCTCCATCGGGATCGAAATCGTTGGCGAGGAGGAAGGCTTCTGGGAAGGTTGGGGTTCCGCTAGAAGGAATCTCGATCTGGTCGTCGCCGGGGATGGGTGGCTGGTTTCCTTCGCTGGGCGGACCGCTGGCCGCGGCAGTGATGCCGATGGACCAGGAGTAAAGCTCGCCGACTGCCTCGGTGATCGTGAAGTTTTCAACCCAGAGTTGCCAGTAGCCGAGGGTCGATTGTCCGTCGAAAACCGAGAGGGGCTGATTTAGCCCAGAAAATGGATCAACCGGGCGGAACGAGTTGGTAAAGGGAGGAGCACCTTCGGACAAAGTGAGAGCGGCTTCGTCGTCGAAGGTGGTGTAAAGGAAGCCGGGGCCTACTGCGCCATCCTGAAAGGAAAGGTAGGCACCGGAGCCGCCGGGCGAAATGAGGAGGAGCAGCAAATGGCGGACATCGGGATAGGCCAGGTTCACCGTGACGTTCAAATCGGCGATGGTGATGTCTTGATCGATGACGAGCGGGGAGCCGACGATCGAGAAACCAACGATAGGAGTTGGTGGCAAGTTGCCCGAAGTGAACTGCGAACCGGGCATCATCGTGAAGCTGGCGGTGTACAGGTCGTCGGGTAATTCGCCAAACGATTCGTCGCCGTCCTGATTCATCAGGTTGCCGGCACGGTCGGCAATGTCGGGGCCGATGACCAGGGTGTATTCGCCCACTGCGGTTTGCGGCGCGAAGGTCACGTCGAATTGGCGGCTGCTGTTTACGGCGGGGGCGATGGAGAGGACGGGGATGGTTCCACTGGGACCAGTGAAGGTAACGTCGCCCGGACCGATGGTGGCCAGATCGATCGACTCGCTGAAGCGGAGGCGAACGTGCGTGAGGGTTCCGAAGGCCAAGGCGGCAGGATCGCTGGTGATGACGCGCGGGCCGTTGGTATCGGGAGCGGGGTTGCCGACGGCGGAGGCAGCGTTGACGCGGCCGCCGGTGATGGTTTCGAGGCCGGGAATGAGATCGACGGTTCCCAGGACTTGCTCGATGATTTGGTCGTAGGTCCAGTCGGGATGGAGCGAACTGACGAGGGCGATGACGCCCGTGACGTGGGGGGCGGCCATGGATGTGCCGCTGATCGATTGGTAGTTCGTGCTAAAACCTGCGTCGCGCATGGCGTTGGTCAAGCTGGTGGGAAAAGTGCTGAGGATGTTGACGCCCGGTGCGGCGAGATCGACGCTTTGCACGCCGTAGTTCGAAAAATAGGCGAGGTTGTCGGAGTTATCGGTGGCGGCGATGGAAATTACATTATCGACGTTGTAGCCAGCGGGATAGAACGGCCGGATGTCGTTGTCAGCGTTGTCGTTGCCGGCGGCGGCGACAAAGATGTGCCCCTGATTGGCGGCGTTTTGCAGGGCGGTGCGGAACGCGGTGGAAAAGCCGCCGCCGCCCCAACTGTTGTTTGAGACGACCGCGCCGTTAGCGACGGCATAGTTCAACGCGGCGATGGCGTCGCTCTCATATCCGCCGCCGCCCGAATCGAGGAACTTGAGGGCCATGATTTGCACGTCCCAAGCAACGCCGACGACGCCCAGGCCGTTGTTGCCGACCGCACCGATGATTCCGGCGACGTGCGTGCCGTGGAAATGATCGTCCATGGGGTCGGAATCGTGGTTGGCGAAGTCGTACCCGTGAATGTCGTCGATATAGCCGTTGTGGTCGTCGTCGATGCCGTTGCCGGGTATTTCGTCGGTATTGACCCAGATGTTGGGGACGAGGTCGGGGTGGGTGTAATCGACGCCGGTATCGATGACTGCGACGATCGTTTCCGGGTCGCCGATGGTAATTTCCCAGGCTTCGGGGGCGTCGATATCGGCATCGGCAATACCAGTCGTGCCGGTGTTGTTTAACGCGTAGAGCGCCGGATAGAAAGGATCGTTGGGTTCTGTTTGCAGCGAGATGCGATAATCGGGCTCGGCGAAGAGGACGTTGGGGTCTTGGCGGAAGGCGAGGAGCGCCGCGGTCCAGTCAGCCGTGGCATTCAGTTCGACCTGGCGCATGCCGGGGGTCAATTGCCATTCGGGCGCGAGATTGGCGGTGAGGAGATGGGCGGCCAGCGAGCCGGGAGCGGTTGCGCCGTCGCGGAACTGGACGATGAGCGAGCCCGCGCGATGCTCGCGGGCGAGAAGAGGACTGTCGGGCAGTTCCAGGCTGGGAAATGGAACTGAAGCCAAGAGGCTGCGGTCTTCGAGTGGTTCCAGAAGAGGACGACGAAATCGCGGCGGATTGCGAGGCAATCGCACGCGGGCGGGCGCGTGTGCAACGGCTGACCTTCGCAAGGGCTCCATCGACGCCTCTCTTCCACGCGAATGCGGGACGGCTGAAATTACTGCCTGCGAGCCGGGCGATCCACCATCTACTTGCCACGGTTCCGCTCGTGGCTCAGAAACTCTCCTTGAGTAAAGTTGGTTGTAGGCTTGTCGAGCGGCTGTGTCAATTTGGTGGGAAAGAAAAGCGAGAGTGGAGACGTGAGTGCCTCCGACAATTTGACGTCACCGAGAGGCTGACGCCTCCCACTCGCCATAGCTTACGCTTCGCGAATTCTGCTGCGGCCTTGGGTTACTTGCGTTTGTCGTTGCCTTCGGTGAGCAGGCTGAGGAGCGCTGCATCGACATCTGCGCTCGTTGACGATGCCTGGACCGACATCGTCGAAGTGGGGCGTGTGGGGTTGGCGTTGATGTAGTTGATTACCGCGAGTACATCGTCGGCACCGATGCTGTTATCAGCCGTAACATCGTAGAACGAATTGGGCTGGAGGCCGCTGGACAGACCAATCACCGACGTGGAGCCATGGGCGTTGATGAAGTTGATGATGGTGACGACGTCAGTGGCAGTGACTTGAGTGTCCTTATCGACGTCGGCGGCATTAAGGGTGTTGTGCCATTCGAAGATGGGGGCAAAGTCGATCGAGACGGTGGTCGTGTCGTTCAGGAACCCATCCGAGACCAAATAGACAAACGTGGCGGTGCCCTCGAAATCGGGATCGGGCGTGAAAGTGATTAACTGATTGCCATCGATCGCGACTGTGCCGTGGGTGGGACTGCCGACGAGGGTGATGGTGAGGTCGTCGTCATTAGGATCAACATCGTTGGCTAGCAGTTGTGCCTGTGTAATTGCCAGACGGGTGTTGACTTCGCCGGTTAGCTGGTCAGGGTTGGCCATCGGGGCTTGATTGCCGGGGGGCGGGTCGGTGGGTGGTGGGGGAGGCGAGCCGCCGCCATCGCCTGCGAGGTCGATAGACCAAGCGACGAGTTCGCCTATTCCGGCTTCGAAGTCGATGTAGTTAAAGTTAACGGCCGCAGATACGACCAAAGACCAAGTTCCGGAAGCGTTTTCTCCGTCGAATGCTGAAAGCGACGAGTTGGGGCGAAAGCTACCGGTATAGGGATCGTGGCCACCTGAGAGCCGTGAATTCGCTTCGTCGTCGAACATCGTGTTCGTGAAAAAACTGCCGTCAGCATCATTAAATTTAACCAATCTGACGCGTGTTCCGGCAGGTGATTCGAGATAGATCTCCAAATCTGCCACGGTTTGGTAGACGGAGTAAGAACGCGGTTCAAAGTCAATTGTTAATTGAACATTCAAGTCGGCGATGGAAATATTCTGTCCAATTTCAAGTATCGATACAGTTGGCCCATCTTCGAATTGCGCCCAAGCATCGATTAGTTGCCATTCGTTCGTGCCGAAACTAAGAACATTTGAGATGCTAAATATGCCGGTATATGAATCGGACGGTTCGCCGCCGGTTCCGTTGCGATCTTGATCGAGCAGGTTGCCGGCGAGGTCGGCGATGTCCGGCCCGACTAACAGCGTGTATTCGCCCAGAATTGTTTGGCTTGCGAACTTTACGTCGAACTGACGGCTGTTACCTGGGACAGGGGTAACGGACGCGATCGCAATACTTTCGTTTGCTGTATCGGTCAGGGTAACGTCGTCGAGCGTAAGCGTGAGGGGATCGATGGCTTCGTTGAACCTGATCCGTACGCGGTCGATCGAGCCGACAACGGTGGCGGGGTCGAGCGCGAGGACGCGGGGGCCGGTCGTGTCTGGGGGGGCGGCACCGAGTGAGTTAGCGGCGTTCAAGCGGCCACCGGTAGTCGTTTTGGCGGCACCGTCAACGATATCGACCGATTCCAGCACGCGAGCGATTACCTGCTCGTAGGTAAACTCGGGATGAGCCGACATCACGAGGGCCATGACGCCGGCGACGTGCGGCGCGGCCATGGAGGTGCCGCTGATGGTGGCGTAGTCCTCGGGAAGTCCCGCTTCCTGCATGGCGGGGGTCATGGTAGTCGGGAACGTGCTGTAGATATCGACGCCGGGGGCGGCCAAATCGACCGATTGGGTGCCGTAGTTCGAAAACCAGGCCAAATTATCGAAGCGGTCTGTGGCGGCGACGGCGACGACATTCGAGACGTTGTAGCTGGCGGGATAAAAGGCATCGCGATCGTTGTTCCAGCCGTCATTGCCGGCGGCGGCGACGAAGATGTGCCCCTTGGTAGCCGCGTTTTGCAGGGCGGTTTGGAAAGCGGCGGAGAAACCGAGGCCGCCCCAACTGTTGTTGGAGATGTCGGCCCCATTGGCGACGGCGTAGTTCAAGGCCGAGATTGCATCGCTCTCATAGCCGCCGCCGCCGCCATCGAGAAACTTGAGGGCCATGATCTTTACGTTCCAGTTCGTGCCGACAACGCCGACTACGCCAATGCCGTTGTCGCCGACGGCAGCGATCGTGCCGGCGACGTGCGTGCCGTGAAAGTGATCGTCCATCGGATTGCCGTCGCGATTGACGAAGTCGTAGCCGTGGATGTCGTCAACGTAGCCGTTGCCATCGTCATCCTTGCCGTTGCCGGCAATTTCGCGGGTGTTGGTCCAAATGTTGGCCTTCAGATCGGGATGGTTGTAGTCAACGCCCGTATCGATCACGGCCACAATGGTTGAAGGAATAGCCGAGGGACTACTGGGGGTAACGTCCCAGGCTTCGAGGGCGTCGATGTCAGCGTCTTCGATACCGGTCGTTTCACCGGTGTTGTGCAAACCCCACTCGTACGAAAAACCCGGATCGTTTGGTTCTTGTTGGAGCGAGATGCGGTAGTCGGGCTCGGCGAACAGGACGTTCGGGTCTTGCTTGAATGCGGCGAGCGCCGCGGCGAAATCGGAAACGGTGTCGAACTCGACGCGGCGCATGCCGGGGGTCAGCTCCCACTCGGGAGAGACGTTGGTCGTGAGCATGTGCGCGGCCAAGGAGCCGGGTGTTGATGCGCCGTCGCGAAACTGCACGAGGAGCGAGCCACTGCGGTGATCGCGGGCGATGTCGGGAAGATCGGTGCTGGCAATTGCCAACAAGCGGCGATCCTCAAGGTTTTCAACGAGCAGGCGCAGAGTGCGCCGCGGCTGGCGGATCGCTTTGTTTTTTCGCGACTGCGCAAGCGAGAACTGCGACAAGAAATTCATCAATGCCTCTTTTTTCACCAGTGCGTGGCAGTATGGGACCGCGCACATGAAAAACTCAACCCGCAGCGGCTACTGTTCCAAGGTAGCCGCTCTCTCCCCCCAGCGCCAGCATCAATTTGTAGCCAAACGACGAATGTGCCAGCTACAAGGGCGCTGGTTGTGTTTTTAAGTGAGGACAGCGCGAGAGTCAACTGATTTATCGGAAATGTTGTGCTCAGGACGTGATTTTTGGGCGTTGCCGGGCTTGGCGGGAATTGGCCGGTCGATCAATGCGGCAGCATGGGTTGCCCAGCGGGAGAATAAATCATGGCAATTCATTGGGAAAAGAACATTTGCCCCCTATTAGGTGGCAGGTTCTCTTGGGAGGCGGCAAAGTGCCGGCACATTGGGAATGCGTAACCTTGCGGAGCGTGGGAAGGCTGAGGAAACTGAAGGACCAGAAAGGCAAATCATGATTGTTCAACTAACGACTGACAACAATATCCGCGGACGAGAGAATCTGAGCCAGGAGGTCGAAGCGAGCGTGACTGCGGTGCTGGACCGATTTATGCCTCAATTGCAGCGAGTGGAAGTGCATTTGGCTGATGAGAACAGCCACAAGGCGGGCCACGGCGACAAGCGATGCACGATCGAGGCCCGGCTGGCGGGGTTGCCGCCGATCGCTGCCAGCAACAACGCCGACAATCTTGAGCAAGCGTTGGATGGAGCGCTGACCAAGCTGGAGGCACAATTGGAGCACAAGCTGGGCCGACTGGGAGAGCGGAAGGGTCGGACCTCCATGTCGGGCGATTCCGAAGACTGAATTTTTGACTGAAACACAACATGAGCCAAACAACCTGTTCTGAAGAGCCGAGCGGGTCGGCTTTCGACCGCCGCAAGGTTCTCGCCATGCTGGCGAGCTTGGGTATTGGAGGTGTGGCGTTTCAGCGAGCGCTGGCGTGGCAGGCGGAACAGGCCGGTCGTGTAACGCCGGAACTGATTCAGCAAGCGGAGTGGGTCGCGGGGATCAAGCTTTCCGAAGAAGACCGGAAAGCAATCGTGCAGAGTGTGGAGCGCGATCAGCAGCGGTTTGCAGCGCTGCGGAAGGTCGAGCTGGATCACAGCATCCCCCCTGCCCTGTCGTTCTTTGCCGCGCCGCCGCAGAAGGCTGGGGCGGAAATTCGTCGCGATCTTGTGCGACCGATTCAATCGGCCGCGCCCAACAAGCCGGCGACGGATGAAGACGTGGCATTTTTGCCGGTGACTCAATTGGCGGCGCTGCTGCGCACGCGGCAGGTGTCGTCGGTCGAACTCACGAGGCTGTATCTGGCTCGGCTCAAGAAATACGATCCGCTGCTGAAGTGCGTGGTGACGCTGACCGAGGATTTGGCGTTTGAGCAAGCGGAGCGGGCGGATAAGGAGCTTGCGGCGGGACGGTATCGCGGGCCGCTGCATGGAGTTCCGTGGGGGGCGAAGGATATCATCGCCTGGCCCGGATATAAGACGACGTGGGGAGCGGGGCACTATCAGGATCAGAAGCTTGACGTGAAGGCGACGGTGGCACGGCGGCTGGAAGAAGCTGGGGCGGTGATGGTTGCGAAGCTCACGGTCGGGGCGCTGGCGCTCGGCGATCAATGGTTCGGCGGCCAGACGCGGAATCCGTGGAACCCGGAGGAAGGTTCGAGTGGGTCGTCCGCGGGATCGACGTCGGCGGTGGTTGCCGGTTTGGTCGGCTTCGCGATTGGCACCGAGACGCTCGGCAGTATTGTTTCTCCATGCCGGCGGTGTTCGGCGAGTGGTTTGCGGCCGACTTTTGGCAGAGTGAGTCGATACGGCTGCATGACGCTGTCGTGGAGCATGGATAAGGTTGGGCCGATCGCGCGGTCGATTGAAGATTGCGCCCTTATTTTTGGAGCGATTCACGGCGCGGATGTGAATGACATCACAGCGGTCAGCCGGGCTTTCTCTTGGCCGCCGCAGCGAGAGATTTCATCATTTAAGGTCGGATACTTTGAGGGAGATCGTCCGGCGGAAGAGCGCCGGGCCAAGGAACAGTTGGCGAAGCTGGGCGTTAAGCTTGTGCCGATCAAGTTGTCTACTAAGTATCCGGTCAATCCGCTCACGCTGATTTTGAACACCGAAGCGGCGGCGGCGTTTGACGATCTGACCCGCGCGGATGTGCATGACGGCATTGGCCGGTGGGGCAACACGTTTCGCACGGGGCAGTTCGTGCCTGCGGTTGAATATTTACGCGCCTGCCGCATCCGCACGCTCGTGATGCAAGAGATGGAGCAGACGATGGCCGGCATTGACGCCTATATCGGCGGCGATGACTTGACGCTGACGAATCTTACTGGGCATCCCACGGTTGTCGTGCCCGACGGCACGCGCGAGAAGGGAATGAACGATCAGCCGGGGACGGTGACGTTCACGGGGAAGTTGTTTGGAGAGACGGAACTACTGGCGCTGGGCCATGCGTATCAGCAAGCGACGGAGGCGCATTTGAAGAGGCCACCGCTGGAAAATTTTGCGTAGCCGTTTCTGGGGCGCAGAATTCGCTGAGTTCGCGCATCTATACTGATCCCGCTGTTTTTTGACGGCGAGAAATTGCGTCACCTGATTGTCCTCTCCCTGGGTGTCTTATGCGAAGCATGTTTTTAGTTGTGGGATGCGCGTTCGCGGTAGTTGCCTCGTTGGGCATGAGTGCGTCGGCTCAGGCCAAGCCGAATATTCTGGTGATTGTTGGCGATGACATGGGTTATGGCGATATCGGCGTGCATGGGTCCGAGGAGATTCCGACGCCGCATATCGATTCGCTGGCGAAGAATGGTGTGCGCTGCACGAATGGTTATGTTTCGGGGCCGTATTGCAGTCCGACGCGGGCGGGATTGATGACGGGCCGGTATCAGCAGCGGTTCGGGCATGAGTTCAATCCGGGGCCGCTGCCGAATCCGGGTTTCGGGTTGGCGTTAACCGAGAAGACGCTGCCGGAGCGATTGAAGGATGCCGGTTACACGACGGGAATGGTTGGCAAGTGGCATTTGGGGGAGGACCGGCAGTTCCAGCCGATGAGCCGTGGCTTTCAATCGTTCTATGGATTTCTCGGTGGGGCTCATTCCTATTTCCCCGGCAACACGGCGATTCCTGGCGGTGCGCAGGTGGGCATTCAGCGGGGTTATGACAAGATCGACGAGAAGGAATATCTGACCGATGCGTTTGCCCGCGAAGCGACAGCGTTTATCGACCAGCACGCCAAGGAGAATTGGTTTCTGTATCTGACGTTCAACGCGGTTCACACGCCGATGCACGCGACGGACAAGTATTTGGATCGTTTCAAGCATGTGACGGATGAGAGCCGCCGCAAGTATTGCGCGATGATGTCGGCGATGGACGATGCGATCGGCGCTGTGCTCAAGAAGCTCGATGACACAAAACAGATTGAGAACACGCTGGTCTTTTTCGTGAGTGACAACGGTGGCCCGCCGGCGAACTCGTCGAACAACGGTCTGCTGCGCGGCAATAAGGCGCAAACCTGGGAAGGCGGAGTGCGCGTGCCGTACTTGATGCAGTGGAAAGGGACGCTGCCGGCGGGAAAGACCTACGATCAGCCGGTGATTCAGCTCGATTTCCATCCGACGGCGCTGGCCGCGGCGGGCGTGGAAGCGAAGAACGCGAATTTCGACGGCGTGAACCTGCTGCCGTATCTGAAGGGTGAGGCGAAGTCAGCACCCCATGAATCGCTCTTTTGGCGGTTTGGGCAGCAGATGGCGATTCGTCACGGAAACTACAAGCTCGTCAAAGCTGTGGGGAACGATAAGCCGGAGTTGTATGACCTGGCCGCGGACATTGGCGAGAGCAAGGATCTTTCGGCAGCCAAGCCGGAGGTGCTCAAGGATCTGACGGCCCGCTACGACACGTGGAACAAGACGCTGGTCGAGCCGAAATGGCTGCCGGTGAATGCTGACAAGGTGAAAAAAGGGAAACGAGCGAAGGGGGCGGGTGAGTAGTGAGTGGTGAGTGGTGAGTACGATACGAAGCAAATGAGGAAAACAAGATGCGTCGAATTTTCACGGTCTGCAACGCGATGTTCATTTGGGCCGTCGCAGCGATTGCGGTACAGGCGCAGACGCAAAAACTCAACGTCCTGTACATCGTCTCCGATGACCTTAACAACTCCTTGAGTTGTTACGGCGACAAGATTGTGAAGTCGCCGCGGATCGACGAGTTGGCCAGCCGGGGAACGCGGTTTGATCGGGCGTATTGCCAGTATCCGCTGTGCAACCCGAGCCGGTCGTCGTTTCTTACGGGGCTGCGGCCAGATCAAACCAAGGTGCAGGAGAACGCGTCGCAGTTTCGTTCGGTGATTCCCGATGTGGTGACACTGCCACAACTTTTTCAAAAAGCCGGCTATCTGACGGCACGCGTCGGCAAGCTGTATCACTACGGTGTACCGACGCAGATTGGCACCGATGGCTTGGATGATCCGTCCTCGTGGATGGCGCGGTTCAACCCGCGCGGCCGCGATAAGTTTGACGAGCCCCGCATCTTCACTTTGACACCGGGCCAATTCGGTGGCACGCCGAGTTGGCTGGCCGCCGAGGGCGAAGACGAAGAACAGACCGACGCGATTGGTGCCGACACGACGGTTCGGCTGCTCGAATTGTTTGCACAGAACCAAGGCCAGCCGTTTTTCATCGCTTGCGGTTTCTTTCGGCCGCACACGCCCTATGTCGCACCGAAAAAGTACTTTGACATGTATCCGTTGGATCGCGCGGGCGTGGTCTCGACGCCATCAGGCGATCTGGATGACATTCCCACTGCTGCGTTGGTTTCGCGGCGGACTGATATGGACGAAAAACTGCAGCGCGAAGCGCGACAAGCCTATTTCGCCTCGATCTCGTTCATGGACCAGCAAGTGGGCAAGCTGCTCGACGCGCTCGATCGGCTCAAGCTCCGCGATAAAACGGTCGTCGTCTTTCACAGCGATCACGGCTATCACCTGGGGGAGCACGACTGCATGTGGCAGAAGCAGAGCGTCTTCGAAGAGTCGGCTCGCGTGCCGCTGATTGTTTCTGCACCGGGCCAGAAGGCGGCCGGCAAGGGAACGGCGGCGCTGGCGGAGCTGATTGATGTTTATCCGACGGTTGCCGAATTGTGTGGACTGAAAGCTCCTGCCAATTTGCTGGGTAAGAGTCTCGTTCCGCAGATGAACGATGCTAGCCAGGTGGGCAAGGGCTTTGCTCTGACACAGGTTCGCCGTGGCGGAGGAGCCGGAGGCAAGGCCAAGACCAAGGCTGCCGATCCGGCCGCCACCGCCAAGCAAAAGGCGAAAGCCGGGCCGGCGTTTATCGGCTACAGTTTGCGGACCGACCGCTATCGCTACACCGAGTGGGATGGCGGCAAGCAGGGTTTGGAGCTGTACGACCACCAGCAGGATCCGCAGGAGTTCACGAATCTGGCCAAAGACTCTCAGCACGCCGACACCGTAAAACAGTTGGGTACGAAGCTTCAGGAACTTGTGGGAGCCCAAAAGTAAGCTGTTTTCGGCTATTCTTATTTCCTTACGGATTTAAGAATGAGTAAATGTGCTGACGAAACCTGGCAAGTGATAAAGCCTCGCCGGCGGGGTTCTTGGCATGGAGGCCGTGGGCTTGATGGATAATTCGAGCGTTGGCGAGGCATTAACGGGCCAAGTGCCACCGAGAAATGAAACGCAGCCGCGAATTGGCTTGGGCGTGTTGGCTGCGCGGGAGGCAATCGCGGCGGGGCGGGAAAAGCTGCGACGGCAGCACGAGAGCGGATCGCCGGGCGTGCAAGTCTGCGCTCATTTCACGGACCTGTGGGAAGGCATCGTCATTGATTTGTTCCGCGATGCTTTGGCTGAATTCCCCGCCGCAGAACGCAAGCTGATCGAAAGCTCGACGGCCGTTGTGGCCCATAGTGGTTTTGGCCGCCGGGCAATGGCACCACACTCAGACGTGGACGTGATGCTGCTGCACGCGCCGGGCCGCCGCGATGAAGTTGGCGGCATCATCCGCCGGTTCTCGCAAAATCTTTACGACTCGGGACTGGACGTGGGTTTTGCGGCGCGCACGCCGAACGAAGCGTGTCAGATCGCGATGTCGGACGCGACGGTGCTAACGTCGCTTTGTGAATCGCGGATGATTGCGGGAGATCAACCGCTCTTCAATTTGTTCGATAGCCGCTTTCGCTGGCTGACGAAACGGTCGTGGCGCCGGCTGCTGATTAAAGTGGAGGATGCGCGGCGCGATGAGCGGAGCAAATTTGGCGAGACGGTTTTTTTGCTGGAACCAAACGTGAAGCGGTCGCGCGGCGGGCTGCGCGATTTGCAGTTCATTCGCTGGGTTGGGTTCATCCGTTATGGCGAAACCGATTTTGACGCACTGAGCGAAGGTGGCTCGCTGACGAAAGACGAGCAGCGGCGGCTACGTGCGGCGCAAGATTTCATGCTGTGGGTGCGCAACGATTTGCATTTTCAGCATGGTAAGGCGGAAGATGTGCTGGAACGCACGGAGCAATTACGGCTGGCGGCGACGCGAAATTACCCTGCCGTGGCTGGTTTGTTGCCGGTCGAGCAGTTCATGCGGGAGTATTTTCAATACACCAGCGATGTGCGCGAGATCGCGGCAAATTTTGCGGCCAGCGCGATGTCGCGGCGTTATTTCTGGTGGTTCATCGAACCGTTGATCAGCCACCAGGTTGAAGGCGATTTTCGGGTTGGCCCCCTGGCCATTTCGGCCACGCGGTCTGGATTGGTGAAGGTGCGCAGCGATTTGGCGGAGGCGCTGCGGCTGTTGGATCTGGCAAACCTGTACGACAAGCGGATCGAGCACGATACCTGGCGAGCGATCCGTACGGCGATGCTCAGCCGGGGGGCGGCGGGGGCCGAGGCACCGCTGGATAAAAAGGTAAGTGAGCGATTTTTATCGCTACTGTCGCAGACGCCGCGACTGGGAGAATTGCTGCGCCGCCTGCACGATTTGCGGGTTCTGGAGCAACTTGTACTAGGCATGACTCATGCCCGCGGACTGCTACAGTTCAACGCGTATCATCGGTTCACGGTCGATGAGCATTCGATTCGCGTCGTCGAGTATTTGACCGGCCTGCAGAACGATCCGGGGGTGCCGGGGGAGGTGTATCGGTCGATCAGTTCCAAATCCACGCTGCATCTGGCGGCTTTGCTACACGACCTGGGCAAGGGATATGCCGAGGATCATAGCGAAGTGGGAGCACGTTTGGCCGAGCAGACGGCGGCGCGGCTGGGCATGCCCCGGCACGAAGCCGAAACGGTGCGATTTTTGGTGCTCAAGCATTTGCGGATGAGCCATTTGGCGCAGCAGCAAGACATTCACGACGAAAGCGTCGTCGTTCAATTCGCCGTGGAGGTTGGCTCGTCGGAAGTGCTGAAAATGCTGTATGTGCTGACTCTGGCCGATCTGGCGGGGGTGGGGCCGGGAGTGCTGAACGATTGGAAGCAGCAGTTATTGACGGACCTGTACGAGCACACGCTGCTTTTGCTGACCAGCCAATCGCCGGCTCAGGCTGCCAGCGAGCGGATTCGGCTGCGGCGCGAGGAGATCGTGTCGCTGGCACGGCGGCGGGAAGGATTGGCCTGGTTTGAAACACAGATCATGGCACTGCCTGCCAGTTGCCTGTTTGCCTGGCCGCCGGCTGAGCTGGTTGAAAAACTGGACCGGTTGCGGAAGCTGCCGCGAAATGAGGCGATGGTCTGGGGCAAGTATTCGCCAAACCACAACGCGGTGGAATACACGGTGGGAACGTATGAAGACGTGACAGGGGGCATTTTTCACAAGCTGACCGGTTCTCTCACCAGCAATCGACAGCAGATTCTTTCGGCCGACATCAACACGCTGCCCGATGGTGTCGTGCTCGATCGGTTTCATGTGGACGATCAGGATTTTGCGGGCGAGCCGCCGCCATCGCGAATTGACGATATCTGCGACGCGCTCAAGGCGGCGATCACGGCTGACGCGGGCAAGCCGCCTGTGTTTCGCCAGGTTTGGCAACAGCAACGCGACAAGATGAAGTCGGCGGCAGTGCAGCACTTGCCGACGCGGGTGACCATCGACAACTCCACAGCCGACCGCTACACGATTGTCGCGGTGTTTGCGTATGACAAAATGGGCCTGCTCTACGCGATTTCGCGAACGCTGTATGAGCTGGGCCTGTCGGTGAGCACCGCGAAAATCGGCACGCACCTCGATCAAGTGGTGGACGTGTTTTACGTGACCGACGCAAAGCACGGCACGAAGATCACCGACGAGCAGTGGCTCAATCACATTCGCACGCGGCTGTTAGCGGCGATTGAAGAGCTGGAAAGCTGAGATCGCCGGATCGCTGTCGCTATTTCGCGATGGCCGCAACCACGCCGGCCATCGTGTATTCCGTGGCCTCAACAGCCGGTTCGTAGCCGAGTTCGCGGAGCGTAGCCGAGGTTATGGGGCTGATGCTGGCGAGTTTTGTGTTGCGTAGCGATTCTCCGAAGAGGCGGACGAGCGAACGGGCGATGGCGGAACTGGTGACGGTCATCCATTGAATTTGGCCCGCAGCCAACTTACTGACGATTTGTGGGTCGGGTTGCTCGATGTCGAGGCTGTCATAGGCAATTACTTGCTCCACCAGTCCGCCGGCATCAGAAAGTTCTTGAGCGAGAACTTCGCGGCCGCGGCTGGCGCGGACGAGGAGGAAGCGTTTGCCGGTTGCCTGACCCTCGAGGGAAGTCGCGAGCGATTCGGCTCGATATTCATTGGGCACCAAATCGGGCCGCAGATGAAATCGCGCGAGCTCCGCCGCGGTACCGGGCCCGACGGCGGCAATTTTCAATGTACCCAAGGCGCGAGCATCGCGACCAGTTTCGAACAGTTGATCAAAAAAATGGCGGACGCCGTTGGTGCTGGAGAAAACGAGCCAGTCAAACTCATTCAATCGATCGATGGCGAGCTGGAGCAGCGAGGGATCAGCAACGGGACGAATTTCGATGGCTGGCTGCACGAGAACATTGGCCCCGAGTTCGGCGAGTGGGCGCGCGAGATCCTCGGCTTGATCGAGTGGTCGCGTTACTACAACAGTTTGGCCAAACAAAGGTCGCTTCTCGAACCAGCACCAGTCGGCTCCGTGCGCGGCGACCTCGCCGATGATAAAGACGATCGGCGGGCGAAGATGCTGTTGTGCGACGACGGCGGCGACCTTGTCGAGCGTGGTGTCGATTCGCTGTTGCATGGGCGTGCTGACACGGCGAACGATGGCCACGGGCAGTTCAGGCGATTTGCCGGCGGCGATCAAGGCCTGCGACCAATGCCCGACGGTCGTCACGCCCATATAAAAAACTAAGGTGCCCGGGAAACTCGCCAGAGCGGCATAGTCGAGCGAAGAATCGGTCTTCGCGGCGTCCTCCTGGCCGGTGATGAAGGCCACTGCGGACGCCGAATCGCGGTGTGTCACGGGAATGCCGGCGTAGGCCGCGGCGGCCAAGGCGGCAGTCACGCCCGGCACGATCTCGAATGGAATTTGGCGACTGGCGAGGAAGCCGAGCTCTTCCCCCGCGCGGGCAAATACCATCGGGTCGCCGCTTTTGAGGCGAATCACGACGGCGTGCTCGTTGATCAGTTCGGCCAGCCGGTGGTTGATCTCATCCTGAGTCAAGACGCGGCCGCTCCCGTGCTGGCCGAGCGAGATTTTCAGTGTGCCGGGCGGGCAATGGGCGAGAATGGCGGGGTTGACCAGATAATCGTAAAGAACAACATTAGCCAGCCGGAGGAGGTCCACGCCGCGGAGCGTGATCATGCCCGGATCGCCCGGCCCGGCACCAATGAGATAAACTTTTCCTGGGGGCATTGGGCTGGCAGTAAGCTCGTAATTACAGTGTCTAGTACAGTAGAACTTGGCGGGCAGGAACGGCGACCTTCGCATCGCTCTCACTACAGAATACTCTCATGGCCGCGAATTCGCCGCTACCGCTGTTGATTAAGCCCGATTTGCGGCGCAGGCTGCAGCAGCGGTATGAAGAGGCGCAACGGCTGACGACGCAGCAGCCGCCGGATTTTCGTCAGATTCATGACCTGCTGGCGGAATGCCTGAGCGTGGACGCTGGGAATACGCTGTATCTCGATACCTTAATGGCGAACTTGCGGCGGCGCGATGCCGCAACACCGAAAACTTCCTGGCTGGGAAAGTGGCTGGGTGGCTGGCGACGAGGCAGTGGGCGGACGGAATCGACGGGCAACAGAGCGGGAACAGAAACGCGGGAAACCGCCGAGCAATCCATTTTGCGCTCCGCGGGGGACCGGTTGTGGGCAACACCCCGGAGCCCCGAACTCTTGCGTTCGCTGGCGGAGGCCGCGGAAGAGGCCAATTTGGATCAGACAGAGCTGCGGTATTGGCAAATAGCGGCGGAAAACGCTTCAAGCGATGCCGAAATCATCCGGGGGCTCGCGAACACACTTTCCCGGCAAGGCCGGTTTGAAGAGTCAGCCGCCGAATGGCAAAAGTTATTGGCCGTTGCGCCAGGTGACGCCGCGGCCCAAGCAGCACTGGCGGTGCTAAAACCGGTCGCCGGCGCGGGCGGCGCGGATTTGGCAACATTGCGTCAGTCCTACGCCGGCCAATCCGGCAATGTTGAGCTGGGGTTGCGGCTGACAGAAGCCCTGATTGCTGCCGAGCAATTTGCCGAGGCGGACAAGATTTTGGGAGATGTGTTGGGAGCGTCGGGCGGGGATTTGCGCGTGCTGGAGCAACGGGAAAAGCTGCAACTGGCTAAAAGCAGCCAGCGCGTGGCGATTGCTCGGCGGTGGGCCGCGAGCGACACGAACGCGAAGGCCAAAAGGCTGGTTGGCCAACTCGAAGGGGAGCATCAGCGGCTGGAAATCGAAATTTGGAACGCTCGGACGGAGCGGATGCCCAAGGACTGGTCGGTGCGAGTCGAGTTGGCCCGGCGTCTGAAACAGGTCGGCAACTACTCCGGGGCCATCCAGCGGCTCGAAGAAGCCCAGCGGCTCAAGGTCAATCATCCCGGGGCCTTGATCGAACTTGGCGAATGCTGGCAGCATCTGCGGCAGTTCGAAAAGGCGTTGGAACTGTACGAAAAAGCGGTGTCCAAAGCGGCTTCCTCGTCGTCGAACGACGAAGTTCTGAAGTTGGCCAGGTATCGAGCCGCGGTGCTGGCAGCGGCCTTGGGCCAGCGGGAATTTTCCCGGCAAAACTTGACAGCAATTCTGGCGGCAGATCCCGAGTACAAAGACGCCCGACAGCGGCTGGACAAGTTGGGGTTGAGTTGAGATACTACGCGATTCCAAATTTCGCGAAGTGACTCCGATAAGTGAATCACTGACTGGTGGGCACAGCCCACCCTTTCACCCAACGGTGGGCAGGCCCCACTCAACATTGCATGCCAACTACAAAGAGTGCTAAGAAGCGACTGCGGCAGAGCTTAGAGCGCCGCACCCAGAATCGGGCCGTGAAATCCTCGATTAAGACGCAGGTTCGCAAGGTGCGGGCGGCCGTTGCCGCTGGCGACCTCACCAAGGCCCAGGAAGAGCTGTCCTTGGCGGCTAAGAAGCTGGATCGGGCGGGAACCAAACGCATGATTCACCCAAACGCGGCGGCCCGCACGAAATCGCGCCTGGCGCACCTTATTGGCAGCGCCAAGAAAGCCAAGGCTTAACAAGAAATCGAGCGGCGAGGGAATGGCTCCGCGTCGTTGACATGCGGTGCGCGCGTCGTGACAATTTCGGTTTCCGCTGTTGGTGGAAAAAGGGCAAGCTTCGGCTTGCCCTCAGTCGTTTAGGCATACCTCCCCGCGATAAGTTCGTTGATCGGAGAATTGCGGCATTGCTCGAAGCTATTCAAAAGGAAGCCATCCAAAAGGCTGACACGCTGATCGAGGCGCTGGGCTGGATTCGCCGCTTCCGTGACAAAATCACGGTTATCAAGCTGGGCGGCAGCGTCTTGGAGCATGAAAACGCCATGCGGCACGTGCTGCTCGACATCGTGTTCATGGAAACGGTGGGCATGCGGCCGGTGGTGGTCCACGGCGGCGGCGCGGCGATCGACCGGGCGATGGACGCGGCGGGCCTGGTGCCGAAGAAGATTAAGGGCCGTCGCGTCACCGACGAGCCGACGCTGAAAATCGTCGAGCAAGTGCTGGCTTACGAGACGAACGAACGGCTGGCCGGCCAGATTGAAGAATTGGGCGGGCGGTCGATGCCCCTGAACTTTCGGACGACCAATGTGCTCTTTGGTGAAAAGCTGACGCTGAATGGCGATGATGGTCAGCCGATCGATCTAGGCCATGTGGGACAGGTAACGAGAGTCGATCGGACGACGATCGAAAACTTGTGCTATGCCGGGCAGGTGCCGGTGATTCCCTCCATGGCCCTCGATGAAACAACGCGCGGCAAGTTGAATGTGAACGCCGACACGGCGGCGACGGCTGTTGCACAGGCGCTCGGGGCCGAAAAACTCATGTATATGAGCGACGTCAACGGCGTGCGACGGGACAAGAACGATCCGAACTCGATCATTCACTCCTTAACCGACAAAGAGGCGCGGGAATTGATCGCATGCGGCGTTATTGACTCGGGAATGATTCCCAAGGTCGAAGCGTGTCTCGAAACGCTGGACCGTGGCGTGCGGAAGGTGCATATCATCGACGGCCGCACGCGGCACTCGCTGCTGCTCGAGATTTATACGACCAGCGGCGTGGGCACAGAAATTGTGAAAGGGACTTGAACATGTCTGCAAATGCCATCGAAACCGAACATCTGAGTTCCGCCGACACGGTTGATTTGTTCAAGCGGTACGTCATCGCCAATTACAACCGTTATCCGGTGAATTTGGTGCGTGGGGAGGGTTCGCTCGTGTGGGATGCGGAAGGAAATCGCTATCTCGATTTCTTTCCCGGCTGGGGCTGCAATTTGCTCGGGCATTGCCCCGCGCCGATCGTGCGAGCCGTGCAGGAGCAGGTGGCGACGCTGATTCACGTGCCCAATACTTGGCACATGGACGTGCAGGGGCGGTGGGCCCAGATGCTGAGCGAGCGGAGCTTTGGCGGGCAGGCGTTTTTCTGTAACAGTGGCGCGGAAGCAAACGAAGCGGCGATCAAATTGGCTCGGCTGCACGGCAAAGGTCGCTATAAGATCATCACGTTCACTGGCGGTTTTCACGGGCGAACGCTGGGAGCACTCACGGCGACGGCACAGCCCAAATATCACGAGGGGCTCGGCCCGCTGGTGGCCGGTTTTCAATACGCTCCGTATGGCGATTTGGAGGCGGCGAAGAAGCTGGTCGATGACGAGACGTGCGCGGTGCTGGTGGAGCCGATTCAAGGGGAAGGTGGCGTGCAAATTCCGCCAGCCGGGTTTTTGCAGGGACTGCGCAAGCTGTGCGACGAACGTGGATTGCTGTTGATTTTCGACGAAGTGCAAACGGGCTGCGGCCGCACGGGAGATTGGTTCGCGTACCAGCGATTTGGCGTGACGCCGGATGCGATGACGCTGGCCAAGGCGCTGTGCGGGGGGATCGCTGGTGGAGCGCTGATGGCGAAGCCAGAGATTGCTCCGGCGCTGCGTCCCGGCATGCACGCGGCGACATTTGGGGGTAACCCCATCGCGGCTCGCGCGGGAATTGCCACGCTGGAAATGATTGAGCAAGAGGGATTGCTCGAAAATGCCAAGCAACTGGGCACGTTGTTCAAGAGCCGTTTCGATGCGCTGGCCGCGGAGTGCGATATTGTCCGCGAGGTTCGTGTCGCGGGGGTGATGATCGGCATCGAGTTGGCCGTTGATGGCACCGCTGTTGTCAAAGAGTGCCTCGCCAAGCGATTGCTCGTCAATTGCACGCACGGCACGGTGATTCGCCTGTTGCCGGCGATGAATTTGACCGAAGAGCAGGCGGAGGAAGGTTGCGAAATCCTGGCGGATGTGATTCGTAAGCTCCCGCGGCAAGGCAACACGGAATGATGAATTCAGAATTGGCCCGAGCGTTCTGACTTCGCCGTTTTGCATTCTGGATTTGTGCATTCTGAATTTGATTGATGAGGAAATTAGATATGCGTCATTTGCTCACACTACTCGAACTGTCGCCGGATGAGATTCGGCGGATATTTCAGCTCTCCAAGGAGTTGAAGACGAAGCTGCAAGAGGGATTTCGCGAGCCGATCTTGCAGGGCCGCGTGCAGGCGTTGCTGTTCGAGAAGCCGTCGCTGCGAACGCGGGTGAGTTTTGAATCGGGCATGGCCCATTTGGGCGGCACCACACTGTTTCTCGGCGCTGAAGTGGGTTGGGGCAAGCGGGAGAGCGCTTACGACTTTTCGCAGGTGCTCAGCCAGTATGTCGATGTTGTTGTGTGCCGGGCGAATAGCCACGCGCGCGTTGAGGAATTGGCCAAGTATTGCACGTGCCCGGTGATCAACGGTTTGACCGATGTCGCCCACCCCTGCCAGGCGTTGGCCGATTTGTACACGCTCGACGAAATACACGGACCGCTAGAGGGAAAGCGGCTGGCGTATATTGGCGATGCCAACAATGTCGCCCGTAGCCTGGCGGTGGCTTGCGGCAAATTGGGCGTGGAGTTTGCCATCGCTTCGCCTCCCCAGTATCAGTTCGACCGGCCCTTTTTGGAGCAGCTCACGGTCGCCGCCCCTGAAGTGCGGCTGCTGCAAACGGTCGATCCGAAAGAGGCGGTGGCCGGCGCCATCGGTGTTTATACCGACGTCTGGACGAGCATGGGGCAGGAAGCCGAGATGGAAGCTCGCCGCCAGGCATTTAGCAGCTTCCAAGTGAATGCCGCATTGATGGACCATGCCCCGGAAGGCGCGGTGTTTTTGCATTGCTTGCCGGCCAAGCGTGGCGAAGAGGTGACCGACGAAGTGATCGACGGCCACTATAGCGCGGTGCTCGTGCAGGCGGCCAATCGGATGCATGTGCAGAAGGGTTTGCTGACGTGGCTGCTACATGAGATGAATGGCGGGCAGGAGTAGTTGAGTGATGAGTGGCGCGTGGTGACCGGTGAAATTTGTGGGGCAAAAAATGCGGAAGGCGAATGAACTGCGGCCGATCAAGATCAAGCGGGGGTTTACCCGCATGTCGCCCGGTAGCGTGCTGATCGAAGCGGGAAATACCCGCGTGCTCTGTACGGCGAGTGTTGAGCCAAAAGTTCCGGATTGGCTGAAGGGTAAAGGTAAGGGCTGGATCACCGCTGAGTACAACATGTTGCCGCACAGCACCAGCCCGCGGAAAGCACGCGAGCGGGGGCTGAAGGTCGATGGGCGCACGACAGAGATTCAACGGCTGATTGGCCGCAGCTTGCGGGCGGTGGCGGACTTGGTGGTGCTCGGAGAGCGGTCGATCACGGTCGATTGCGACGTGATTGAGGCCGATGGCGGCACGCGCACGGCCAGCATCACGGGCGGGTTCATTGCCCTGGTCGATTGCTTGCGGTCGATTCAGAAAGATTTGCCCGATCCAAGCAAATTTCCGCTTACCGACAGCGTGGCGGCGATCAGCGTGGGTATGGTGGAAGGGAAGGCGACGCTCGACCTTGATTACAAACAGGATGTCGATGCCGAAGTCGATATGAACATCGTCATGACCGGCGGTGGGCGTTTTATCGAAGTTCAAGGCACCGGTGAAGAGGCGACGTTTAGCGACGATGATCTGGCCGCCCTCATCAAGCTGGCCAAAGGGGGCGTTCGCGAGCTGCGCGAGCTGCAAAAGAAGGCGCTCGGCAAGGCGTGGCCCTTCGGTTAAGCCGGTGCGGTCATTCCCTGCCGATGCTATCACGCCCATTATCGTTGCCCGGCAGACTTTGCCGCGCGGAACGTGTGCTTAAGTATTTAGCCGGTTCTGCACATCCACAGCGCACTTCATCTCTTCACAGAGTGCGTCGCGGCTCGGGGGAATAACTGTAACTTTTTCGTATCCCTTGATCCGACTGGCACTTGCGCATTGCGATGTTCAACGGTGGGGCAAAGACGTTGCCGCTGGCACATTGATTGCAAAGTAGGTCTGCCAGCACACTGCCAAAAGCCCGGCATCACATTCGCCATGAAGAAATCTGCCCAAAACATGTTCGCGCACTTCGGCTCTGCCTGGGCCTGAAGGATACCCCAATGGCCTGGGCGGGCGTCCGCCTCGTCCGCCCAGGCCGGGGTATTTTCAAGAAACGTCCCAATTCCCAAGTCCTAGGTCCAAGCTCGCTCGCGGACTTTCGAGCATTGCCCCACTGACATAGACTTTGGGCATTGGACTTTGGACTTTGGACTGTTTGTATGAAACTGATTATCGCCATCATTCAGCCG
>JANNTN010000040.1:0-1214 GCA_031394445.1 Anatilimnocola sp. | reverse complement strand
CCGTGGCCTGATCGTTGGTGACGATGCCGACTTTTTTGCCCTGCGCCTGGTAGTGGCGGGCGAGGCGAGCGATGGTTGTCGTTTTGCCGGCACCAAGGAAGCCGCCGAGCATGATGAAGCGGATGGAAGACATGGGAAGGGTTCAGGGTTCAGAAGTTAGTAGTCAGTTGGAGCGAAAGTTCGGGCCGATGAGTTTGTCGTAAACGCCGCCACCGATGATAGCACCAAGGATGGGGGCGAGAATATAAACGCCGATCACGCCTTCCCATCCGTTGGGGCCGGGCATCGCAGCGCTGCCCCAGCCGGCGAAAAAGGTGAACAGCCGCGGACCAAAATCGCGAGCTGGATTCAAGCAGCATTGCGTCAGCGGAGCAATCACCGAAATCAGCGCTGCCACGGTCAATCCGCAAATCAGCGGTGCTAAGTACGGCGCGGGAGCGGAAGTGTTTTTACCATCCGACACAGCGAACACCACCAGGGACAGAATCGCCGTGCAAACCACTTCGGCGATGAACGCTTGAGGAAACGATGCGCGGACTCGATACTCGTCCCAGGCGGTATCGGACCACTTGCCATCGACCATCGGCGTGCCGCCCGGATTGGGATAGAACTCGCCATAGCACGAGGCAGTCACCATACTGCCCACATCACCTTTCTTCACGCCAAGTGCGGCGTGCTTCTGCTCGATGCTCGGCGAGTAAATCACATAGAGCACCGCCGCCGCCAAAATCGCGCCGATCAGTTGCACCACGATATAGGGAACAACGCGCGACCACGAAAAGCGGCCCCAGGTGGCCAGCGCGATCGTCATGGCCGGGTTGATGTGTGCCCCGCTGACGCCGCCAACGCTATAAGCCGCGAGCGTTACGCCCATTCCCCACACGATCGCGACTTGCCACAAGCCGCTTTGTGCGCCTGTCAGCACAGCGGAATGCACCGCGCCGCAGCCGAACAAAATCAAGATGAACGTGCCGAGTCCTTCGGCCAGGAAAGTGCGCAGAGGGGAAGGCATAGTAAGCGTGTGGGAGAGGTTATAGCCGCGAAATGCGATTGATTGGCCCGATTCGGCCCAATCAGCGGCTGCATTGTAATCGGCGGCCAGTGGCGGCGAAATCGGCAGTTTTGTCGATTCCGCCGGCCAATTTCGCCCCAGGATTACGGTCGAAACCCCTTGAGACAAACCCCCTCTCCCGGTACATTGCTGGATTCCAAAC
>JANNTN010000011.1:0-10322 GCA_031394445.1 Anatilimnocola sp. | reverse complement strand
AACCGTCGACCCGTCGTCTTCTATGCCAACAGCGCCGGCGCCGAACCCGTGCGAGAATGGCTGAAGGAACTCGAAAGGGACGATAGGCGCGAGATCGGCTCGGACATCCTTGCGGTGCAGCAAGGTGCATCCTACGGCGATTCCCGGTGCCGATAAGCTCCGGCTGATGAGCGAATCGGCCCGTGGCGAGGGTGGCCGGGTGTGGGTGCCGCGTAAGCCGCAAGACCTGCGCGATCCGCTGACAGTTCCCGAAGCCGAGCGCTTTTACTTTTTGGAAGAGCGGTATCCGAAGTACAAGAATCTGGTTCCACGCGATATTGCGACGCGGGAGATTTTTGATATTTGCGTGAACGAGGGGCTGAGCGTCGAGAAAGATCGGCAGTGCGTCTATCTCGATCTGACGCACATCCCGAAGGCTGAACTCGACCGCAAGCTCGGCGGCATTCTCGATATTTACGAGAAGTTCCAGGGCGTCGATCCCCGGACCACGCCGATGAAAATTTTCCCGGCTGTCCACTACACGATGGGCGGCCTGTGGGTCGATTATCAACGCTCGGCTAATGGGGGCCTGCAGGTTGGCTCGCCCAAAAATCAGCTCACGAACATTCCGAATTTATATGCACTCGGCGAGTGCGACTATCAATACCACGGGGCGAACCGGCTGGGGGCCAATTCGCTCCTCTCCTGCATCTTCAGCGGGCTGATTACCGCGCCGGGAATCGAAACGCTGCTCAAGGGTCAAAAGCAGGCGGCGAGCGAACTGCCATCGAGCTTGTTCGATCAAGCGCGAAAGCAACATCAATCGCGGCACGATGCGTTGTTGAAGCGATCGGGCGGCGGCGAGAACCCGTATCTGATTCACCAAGAACTCGGCGATGTGATGACCAAGGCGGCTACGGTCGTTCGCCGCAACGATCAGCTCACCGAAGCTCTCGCCAAAGTTCACGAGCTCTACAACCGATCCAAAAAGTGCTCGCTGTCGGATACGGGCAACTGGACAAACCAGAACGTCGTCTTCACCAAGTCGCTGCTCGATATGCTCCCGCTGGCGCTCGCCATTTTGAAGGGTGCTTTGCAGCGCGACGAATGCCGCGGGGCGCACTTCAAGCCGGCGTTTGCGTTTGGCTCGCTCAAGGCGACCGAACCAGCCGCTCGCCGTCAGGAAGCCGAGCAATGGTGCGACCGCTTCGAAGCCAATAACGCCAAGTGGCTTAAATCGACCATCGCCCAGTGGACCGGCGACGATGTCGAGCTAACTTACGAAGACGTCGATACCTCGCTGATTCCTCCGCGCCCGCGGCTGTATGGCCTCGTCGGCGCGGAAGACATTGAGAAGGTCTGGAACGAACGAGCCGCTAAGAAGGCAGCCGAAGCTAATGGCAACGGGACTCCCGCCGCTGGTAAACTCGCCGCCGCAGCACACTGATTTGAAATTCAAAATCTAAAATTCAAAATCTCGATGAGCGCCACGCACCACGATTCTCACGCTTCAAACGGTCATGACGACCATGGTGGCCACGCCGCCCATCCCGCCTCGTTCGAGGTCCGCATCCTGCGGCAGGATGGCCCGGGGCAGGAGAGTTATTGGGAGCGGCATGACGTGGCGTATGAATCGGAGATGAACGTCATCAGCGTGCTGCAGCGGATCGCGGCGAAGGCCACGACGGCCGACGGCAAAAAGGTCGCACCGGTCGCCTGGGACTGCAACTGCCTGGAAGAAGTCTGCGGCGCTTGCACGATGGTCATCAACGGCAAGGTCCGCCAATCGTGTTCGGCCCTGGTCGATCGGCTGCTTGAAGATCGCCCCGGCGAGATCGAGCTCACGCCGATGAGCAAGTTTCCGGTCGTGCGCGATTTGTGCGTCGATCGCTCCCGGCTGTTCCGCGCTCTCTCAAGGGTCAAGGCTTGGATTCCGGCCGACGGCTATTACGACCAGGGTGCCGGCCCCCGGATTTCGCAGGAAGCCCAAGAGTCGATGTACCCGCTGTCGGAGTGCATGAGCTGCGGCTGTTGCCTCGAAGCCTGCCCGCAGTATCTCAAGATCGAGCTGGAGCAGTTGGACGGCGAGTCGAACGAGGCCTTCGAGAAGCGAAAGGATGAAGCCTACGACCGCGGCTTCATCGGGGCCCATGCCATTAGCCAGGCGATGCTCTTCAACAACAATCCCACGGGCCAGAACAACGCCGCCCAGCGGCTCGACGCCCTCATGGCCGAAGGCGGCATTCAAGACTGCGGCAATGCCCAAAACTGCGTCGCCGTCTGCCCCAAAAAGATCCCCCTCACCACGTCCATCGCCCGCGCCGGCCGCGCCACGACCGTTCGGATGCTCCAAAAGTGGTTTGGGGCGTAGAGGCCGCAATCGTAGGATAGGTGTCTCGCCCGTCCTGCCTGTTTTGCAATCCCGACGACGATTCGCCTGCTTCAAAACTGGCTCGGTGCGTAGAATTGCGTCATGCAGGACGCAATTCAAACAGCCGCTTTCGACGACCTCCCGCGCGATCACCTGACGGCGATTGAGGTGTTGACGCAGACGATTGGCCGTGAAATCTTCGCGAACCTCGACCATTCGCAGCCGTATGTTTGGCAGCGGCGGTGGTGGGACGATCGGCTCTTGGCGTGGTCGATGCGCGATGAGCAGCTCAAGGTGCAGCTTTTTCGTTTCGTCGATGTGTTGCCGATGCTGAAGACGCCCGAAGCGGTGATGCGGCATCTGCACGAGTATCTCGACCTGGTGCGCGACAAGCTGCCCGAAAGTCTGAACGTGTCGCTCGGCGTTGCCCGGCGGGTTCCGCTGGCTCGCGCTGCCGTGGCCCGCGCGGCACGCTTGAGCGCGACCGATTTTGCTCGCAAGTTCATTGCGGGGGAAAATGTTCCGCAGGTGCTGGCCGCCGCGAAGCGGGAGCGCTCGCTAGGGCGAGGATTTACGCTGGATATTCTGGGCGAAGCGGTCATTAGCGAGACGGAAGCCGAGCAGCATTTTCGGGCGTATTTTGAATTGCTGGAATCGATCGCGCCGGAAGTGAAAAAATGGCCGGGCGATCCTCGCATCGACACCGATGATCGCGGGCCGATCCCACGCGTGAATTTGTCCGTGAAATTATCCGCACTCGATAGCCAGTTCGAAGCGATCGATCCCGAGGGCACGACGCGGCGAGTCGGCGGCCGCCTGCGCGAGCTGTTTCGAGAGGCGCGGCGGCTGGGTGCGTTCATCAATGTCGATATGGAGTCGTATGAAAAGAAGTCGCTGACGCTCTATATCTTCCAATCCGTACTGAACGACCCCGAATTTCGAGATTGGCCCGATGTGGGGATCGTGCTCCAGTGTTACTTGCGCGACACGGAGCGCGATCTGATGACGCTCCGCGACTGGGTCGCCGCGCGGGGCACGCCGGTTTGGGTCCGACTGGTCAAAGGGGCTTATTGGGATCACGAAACGATCAAAGCAGGGGCCAATGGTTGGCCGGTGCCTGTCTTTCAAAAAAAGTGGGAGAGCGACACCAATTTCGAGCGCTGCACGCGGTTTGTACTGCGGAACGTAACGCACCTGCGGCCGGTGCTGGGCTCGCACAACATTCGTTCGCTGGCACACGGCATCGCTGCCGCACAAATTCTGGAGCTGCCGCAAGCGGCGCTTGAGCTGCAAATGCTGTACGGCATGGCGGACGCTGAGAAACAGGCTCTCGTCTCGCGCGGCCAGCGGCTGCGCATTTACATGCCCTACGGCGACCTCATCCCTGGCATGGCGTATCTTGTTCGTCGCTTGCTGGAAAATACTTCGAACGATTCGTTTCTCCGGGCGGGCTTCATCGAAAACGTCTCGTCCGACAAGCTGCTCGAAAATCCTGCTGAACACACTGGGGCAGGCATCTTGCCTGCCATCGAGCCTAGGCAGGCTGGAAGCCTACCCCACGAACCACGGGACCACGCTTGGTTCCGGCTAAAAACGATGGATAACTTCACCAACCAACCGCCGGTCGATTTCACGATTCCCGAGAACCGCGTGGCTATGCAAGAGGCACTGGCCTCGGTCCGCTCGCAATTCGGCCGGCATTTTCCGCTGTTTCTCGGGGGACAAATCATCGATACGGCCGAGCACGGCGAATCGAACGATCCGACGGAGAAAACTCGCGTCATTGGCACGTTCGCACATGGCACGCACGAGCATGTAGTTCAAGCCGTTGCCGCCGCGAAGGCGGCCCTGCCCGATTGGCACAATCTGAGGGCGGCGGGCCGCGCTCGGTACCTTTACAAAGCGGCCGCGCTGATGCGCGAGCGGCTGTTCGAGTTGGCGGCGTGGGAAGTTTATGAATGCGGCAAGCAGTGGCGCGAAGCGACGGCTGATGTGGATGAAGCGATCGATTTCTGCGAGTTCTATGCGGCTGAGGCCCTCCGGCTGCAAGACGAGCAAGGCGTCGATGCGCCTGGCGAGGAAAACCGGTTTGAGTATCTGCCGCGCGGCGTGGTCGGCGTGATCGCGCCGTGGAATTTTCCGCTGGCAATTCTGACCGGGATGTCGGTCGCCGCGTTGGCCACGGGAAATACCGTCGTGATGAAGCCAGCGGAGCAATCGTCAGTCGTCGCCGCGCAGTTGATGGATATTTTTCATGAAGTCGGCTTGCCTGATGGTGTGCTGAACTACCTGCCGGGGCGTGGTGAGGTGGTCGGTGCGGGCCTTGTCGAGCATCCTGACGTGGCTCTCATTGCGTTCACCGGGTCGCGGGCTGTGGGCCTGGCGATCAATGCCAAGGCGGCGGAAGTGTCGCGGCAAAAAGGTGTTGTCAGCGTCAAGCGCGTCATCGCGGAGCTGGGGGGCAAGAACGCGATCATTGTCGATTCCGATGCGGACCTGGATGAAGCGGTGTCGGGTGTGATGAAAAGTGCGTTCGGTTATCAAGGACAAAAGTGTTCGGCGTGCAGCCGGGCGATTGTGATTGGGGATGTTTATGAGTCGTTCCTCCATCGATTGGTGGAAGCGACGAAGAGTTTGAAGGTTGGCTCGGCTGACGATCCCGCCACCAGCGTCGGCCCGGTCATCGACGGCGAAGCGTTCGAGCGAATCCAGCAATACATCGCCATTGGCAAGTCTGAGGGCCGCGTCGCGGTCGCGACCGATGTTGGCCCGCTCGCTGAGAGTGGCTGGTACATCGGGCCGCACATTTTTGCTGACGTGTCGCCGAATGCCCGCATCGCCCAGGAGGAGATTTTCGGGCCGGTTCTCGCCGTCATTCGGGCGAGCGACCTGACTGAGGCCCTAACAATCGCCAACGGCACCGACTACGCGTTGACGGGCGGTATCTATAGCCGCAGTCCGGCGGCGTTAGACCGCGCGAAGCGTGAGTTTTTGGTCGGCAATCTCTATCTCAACCGCTCCATCACCGGTGCCCTCGTCAATCGGCAGCCTTTCGGCGGTTTCAAAATGTCCGGCATCGGGAGCAAAGCCGGCGGCCGAGACTACCTGCTGCAATTCGTCATTCCCCGCACCATCACCGAACACACCGTCCGCCGCGGCTTCGCCCCGCCGGCGGAGGAGGGGGAGTAACAGGCAATCGCTTGGCGGCCAGAACCATCTGTGGTCGGCGGTTTGCCGAAAAGCTCACTCCGAGTGAGTTTTGTTGTGGTGGAAAGTTGTAAGTAATTGCCGTGAAACGAGTTGTGGATTTCAGAAAAAGGGCGAAACGCTCACAGTGAGCAGTTAGTGAGCGGTTAGCGGGGTGTGAGTGAGCGGTTAGTGAGTAGTTCATTCAAAGTTCCAGGTTCAGAGTTGGCGAGCAGTTTCATTTCACACCTCGCTGACGCTTCGGGTTGATATGGCAGGCTGGAAGCCTGCCCCACGGGGAAGGCGGTAGTCTCCAATAGATAAATTGCAGTTTGGCCGAAAAACCGGGCCAGATTTGTGGAAATATTTTCATCAATCGGATTCGGGGCGGGAAATCTGTAATCACTTCTTTGCCGCTGCTGGTTGCCTGCGTATCATTTCTATCGGTGTTTTTGTAGCCAAATCGAATACAGGTTGTGTATCACAACGAGCACATGAGTAATCCGTCTTCTGAAGTTGCAGGGGAGTTGTTTCGCGAAGCGGCGGAGGCTGCGGATGAGCGTGTTTTCTTGCAGAAGGCGTTTCCGGGTTTTGCGCATGGACTGGGATATGAATTTGCGGCGCTCGTGCAAGCGGTGAAGGGGAGTTGGCAGCCGGTGGCGGCTTGGGGGGCAACGCGGCCGTTGCCGGTGGGGAAGATCGGCGATGCTCTCGACCGGGACGAAGTTGTGCGTGAGGCCGGCTGGTGCATTGGCCCGTTGCGAGCCGGCGGTGAGACGAGTGAAGTGCTGGCGGCATTTCGCGGACAGCCCGCGGTTGCTACTAGCGCGCAGCCTACCAAGACGAACGATGCCGAGGCGGCGCTGTGGCAGTGCCTCGCGGCGGCACTGGAGATCGTCCGCAGCCGGGGGCGCGACCGGAAGCAAATCGCCCGGCAGGCAGCGTTACTCGACATCGCCGCGCAGTGGCGGCAGAACCTGGCGCTCGACAAGCTGCTGGTGCGCCTGGCGGAAGCTTCGGCCAAGCTGCTGGATGCCGAACGGGCGAGCATTTTTTTGTGGGACAAGACGACGCATTCGCTCGTCGGCCGGCCGGCGCTGGGGGTCGAAGGGAACGAGTTGCGGATTGCGGATGATGCGGGGATCGTGGGGCAGGTGGTGCAGTCGGGTGAGTCGCGGCGGGTGGATGCCGGCCTGGCCAGCGAGCAGCGCGAAATCGACCGGCGAGTCGATCAGCGATTGAAATTCGAAACGCGGTCGCTGGTGTGCGTGCCGCTGGCGGGCAAAAGCGGGGAGGTGTTTGGCGCGTTCGAGGTGTTGAACAAGCGCAGCGGCTCGTTCACGGCTGACGACGAGCAGGCACTGGCCGATTTGGCCCAGCACGCGTCGATCGCGCTGGAAAACACGGTGGAGTGGGAGCAGCTACTCGCTGCCCGCCAGCAGGTGGCCGATCAGGCGGAAGGGCGCGTGCGACTCTTGGGGGAGTCTCCTGCGATTACTGCATTGCGCTCGACGATCGAGCGCGTTGCCGACACTGAGCTGGCTGTTTTGATTCTGGGCCAGAACGGAACGGGCAAGGAGGTCGTGGCGCAGCTTATTCACTACAAGAGCCGCCGACGACAAGAGCCGCTCTTGGCGGTCAACTGCGCCGCGCTGACGGAAACATTGCTGGAAAGCGAGCTGTTTGGCCATGAGAAGGGCGCGTTCACCGATGCTCGGGCGACGCACAAGGGGAAATTCGAGCTGGCGGCACGCGGCACGCTGTTTCTCGATGAGATCGGCGATATGAGTCTGGCCGGGCAGGCGAAGCTACTGCGCGCGCTCGAAGAAAAAACGATCGTGCGGGTCGGCGGCAGCACGCCGATTCCGACGAATACTCGCGTGGTCGCCGCGACGAATCAAAACCTGGCTGAGCTAGTTCGGCAGCGCCGCTTTCGCGAGGATCTGTATTTTCGGCTGAACGTGGTCACGCTCGAATTGCCACCGCTGAAGGAGCGGGGCGAGGACATCGTGCTGCTCGCCGAGTTTTTTCTGAAACACTTTGCCGGCAAGGCTCGTCGCCGCACTCCCAAGCTGACCGCTGCGGCCCGCAAACGACTGCTTGCGCATCTGTGGCCGGGAAATATTCGCGAGCTGCGGAACCTGATGGAGCGGCTGGTGTATCTCTCGCCCGCCGAGCAAGACAAAATCGACGCGCCCGATCTGGCATTCACGCTCTCGCCCGGCTCGGCCACTCCTGGTGCGTTCTCCTCGGACTTGCCGCTGGCCGATGCGACACGTGAGTTTCAGTTGGAGTACATTCAGCGCTCGATTGAGCGGAGCCGCGGCAACATGACCGCTGCGGCTGAGCAGCTCGGTTTACAGCGGAGCAATCTGTATCGGAAGATGCGGCAGTTGGGGATGGAGGCGGAGGATTGAACGGGCTGCGGTGCGCGGACAAGCCGTGGCTCGCTGCGCGACCCGCGGCCACCCAGCCGGCCGCGTATGGCTTGAAATTGGACTCATCCCGTTTTTTGCTCACGTTTTTTGCTCATTTTTTTCTCAAATAATCCCCGTTCCCCGCCTCCTCCCCGCGCCCAATCCCTCCCCTGCATTCCTTTGCGCACTTTGCTCCCCTCTGCGCCCTTTGCGTTAAACACGAGCACTTCCCCGCCGCCATGCCCACCAAAATTTGCGATCTCCACCGCCCCCGCGCTACAATAACCCTCATCTCATCACCCCGGCTTTCGCCCACTCGTAGGATAGGCGTCCCGCCTGTCATAAATAACAGTTGCAGGTATCCCGCCTGCCATCCAAAACTCTTCCGGCGCTACTCCCTTGTCCCCGCCGCCATTACCCTCGACCACCAACAAGACCGCCACCACTCCTCCACCCTTCCAATTCACCCTCCGCCAACTCCTCGGCGCGATGGCCTTCGTCTGTGTCGCCGCCGCCTCGATTTACTGGCTCGGCCCCGCACTCGGCATCTTTGCGGTCGTCTGTACATCATTCTTTACCATTGCGATTTTCTTCCTCTTTAATCACAAGGGGCTTGGAGTCGCTTTAGTCTTGGGTGTCATCATCACCGCGCTCATCCTGCCTTTGTTTTCAACCATTCCCGTTTCCGCCCACCCGGCATCCTGCCCAAACAACCTGCATAACATCGCTATCGCATTGCAGATCTACCACGACGAATACAATTCTTTCCCACCTATAACAATTAACAATGTGCAATTGGCAATTAACAATGTTTCACAAAAATACTATACAGTATTATTAAATCATCTCGAACTTAATAATTACTAATTGTTAATTGATAATTGCACATTGATATTTAAAAAATGAATGACTTTTATATCATACTAACCGCCTCACTGGTAGCATCAAGCTGTGCTTTGCTTGGATGTTACTTGATCTTGAGAAAAATGGCTATGGTGGGCGATGCAATTTCACACGCAGTATTGCCAGGCATTGTGCTCGCCTTTCTTATTTCCGGATCACGCGATTCGGTTACAATGCTCATTGGTGCGGGAATCATTGGTATCTTTACAACCTTCTTAATCGAATTCTTTCATAAGAAAGCAAAGCTTCAAACCGATGCAGCCATCGGGGTAACGTTTACATGGCTGTTTGCTGTTGGTGTTGTATTAATTTCTGTTTTTGCTGGCAAGGTTGATCTTGACCAGGACTGTGTGTTGTATGGTGAGATTGCGTACGTACCTTTGGATGTGATTATATCTGATTCAGGAGAAAGTCTTGGGCCTCGGGCAATTTACATCACTGGATTTGTACTGATTGGCATTCTGATTTTTATTAAAATCGGTTATAAAGAACTTTTCCTTACCACCTTCGATCCGGCCTATGCCAGTGCCATTGGAATATCAACAACCTTGTGGCATTACTTACTGATGGGAGCAGTCTCGGTTACTACTGTAGCTTCCTTTGAATCTGTAGGGGCTATTCTCGTGGTGGCGTTACTCATCGCACCCGCAGCTACTGCTTACTTATTAACCGATGACTTCCGATGGATGCTTTTAATCGCTTGCGGTGTCGGTATACTCGCTTCTATCGGTGGCTACTACTTTGCTGTTTGGCTTGACGGTTCCATTGCGGGTGCCATTGGTGCCATGTGCGGAGTGTTGTTTGGTATCGCGATGGTCTTCTCTCCTACTCACGGAATATTATTTAAGAAACTCAAAGCAACTCCACACTAATTTCATGAATTTCAAGTGGTTGTTAAATGAGTACAGTTGTTAATCCTTAACACAACGAACTGAAAATCCATATTGTTTATGGAAGTTAGCCGCGTTAATAATTGCTCCATCATAATTTATTTGTCGATACCACGAGTAATCAGGATTGTAAGCTGAACTGGTCCACCAGAAACCATTGAATCCTGAGTTAATAAATGATCCATCGGTGTATTCTCTACGACCTGCAGGAAGGGCTGTAAAACCGCTGCTATTGTTAGCACCTGTATTTGGACTGTTCCAATGGGTAGTTCCGGTTTCTTTCATTTTACCACCCGCTTCAGTTGCCCCACCAAGAAAGGTCGCTAATGTTGTCCATTCAGCATCGGTGGCAACGTGCCAACCTACCGGTGCCAGATTGCGGCTATCCGATACTGCAAACCAATTGTACAATCTACCAAATGTGGCAACATCATCCATATCTGTAGTGTTGCCATAATTGCAATACGCATCTGAAGTTAAATCCTTCCACGATGTATTAGAAGTTATTTCCGGAATTTCATCACCATTTCGGTATTTGGTTGTGCGCAAGTTCTCAGCCATCCACGTTTGCGTACC
>JANNTN010000094.1:0-3470 GCA_031394445.1 Anatilimnocola sp. | reverse complement strand
CGATGCCGCTGTGGGCGTTGATGACGATGACGGCCGTATCGACGCCGCGGAGGGCACCAATGGTTTGCCCGATGAAGTCGGCATAGCCGGGCGTATCGACAACATTGAATCGCTTGCCGGCGTGCTCAAAGTGCGTGATGCTCGCTTCGATCGTGCGTTTGTGGGCTTTTTCCTCGGCGTCGAAGTCGCCGATGCTTGTGCCGACATCGACATTGGGGTCGCCGGTTACGGCTCCCGTTTTCACCAATAGTTTGTCGGCCAATGTCGTTTTGCCGCAGCCGCCGTGGCCGCAGAGGGCAATGTTGCGAATGTCTTCCACCTTGTACTTGGACATGGAGAGTTCCTGATTTGGCAGTGGAGAGTGGATAGTTGTCAGTAGGCAGCAGTTGCTAGTCGGTTTTGTAACTGGTCGCGGCAGCGAGGGCGGCGGGAAGGGTTAAGTTGTCTTCGTAAAGTGCGCGGCCGATGATGCAGCCGGCCATGCCTAGGGCGGCAAGGTTTTTGACGTCATCGGCGGTGGTGACGCCGCCGGAAGCAATCACATCGATTTCGACCGCATTGTTCATTTCTTCCATCGCTTGCAGGTTCGGTCCGGCGAGCATGCCGTCGCGGGCGATGTCGGTGTAAATGATGGCCGCGATGGGTTCGGCGGCGAATTGTTGGGCGAGGTCGATCGCGCGCTGGCTGCTGGTTTGTAGCCAGCCATCAGTAGCAACCATTCCTTGCTTGGCATCGATTCCTAAGGCCAGCTTGCCGGGATATTTTCGCGCGACGCTGCGAAACCAGTCGGGCTCTTTGAGAGCGAGCGTGCCAATGACTAGTCGCGACAGACCGACGCCGAGCAGCAGCTTGATGCTGGCTTCGTCGCGGATGCCGCCGCCGAGCTCGCAGGGAACTCCGGCTGCCGCGACAATGGCCTCGATCGATTTCAAATTGACCATCGAGCCGTCGCGGGCACCGTCTAAATCGACGAGGTGCAGGCAGGTAGCACCCTCATCGACCCAGCGGCGAGCCATCTCGGTGGGGTCGTCTCCGTACACGGTTTCCCGCTGATAATCGCCCTGGCGGAGGCGAACGCACTTGCCGCCGCGAAGGTCGATGGCCGGCCAAATCTGCATTGCCCTTATCCCGTATCGGCAGTCCGTTTCGGCAGCCCCAAATGGGCGTTATCCCGCCGCTTGCGCGTTAAGAAATGATGAGACCGGAAATATGGCACAGCGATCAGGCGAAAGCAACGGGCGGGGAAAATGGGTAGTGTCCGAATTTGGAATTGGCTGCGATTTCTGGCAGAGTGATATGTTTTGCAGTTAGCGTTTACGACGAGCGAGCCAAATGGCAAACGCCATAACTGCAACGCAGAAGAAAACCCAAGCCCAATTTGGCATTGTTGCAGGTCAGTCGATAGGGAACAGCAGTGTGCGGAGGCGGTAACGCATGCCATCATCATACCAGTCAATCTGTGCTGTTCGGTTATCTGGATCTGCTTATTTCTGCGGGCTTGTCCAAATCGAATTCGGCGAACTTTCGCCGGAACTCTCGCGAACTGAATTTCAAATTAGGACACTATCAGGAAATGAACTACAACTCAGCGAAGTTCTTTAGAATGCGCAAGCCATCCGCTTGGCTTTTTTCGGGATGAAACTGGGTGGCGAAGAGTTTGTCGCGTGTGACGGCGGCGCAGAAGGGGTGGCCGTAGTCGGCTTCGAGCGAGATGATTTGTGGATCGTCGGGCACGACGTAATAGGAATGGACAAAGTAGAAGTAGGTGCCGTCGGCGAGGCCGGTGAGCGCCGGGGCGGGTCGCTTGATCGCGCAGCGGTTCCAGCCCATGTGGGGCACTTTTAGGGGTGGGGGGAGTTCGAAACGTACGACTTTGCCGCGGAGAATGCCGAGCCCTTCGAATTCGCCCCCTTCGTAGCCGACGTCGAACAGCAGTTGCAGGCCGAGGCAAATCCCCAGAAATGGCTTGCCGGCGGCGACGGCATCGCGAATCGGCTCAACGAGGTCACGGCGGCGTAGCTCCGCAATCGCATCGCCAAAGGCACCGACGCCGGGCAGCACGACGCGATCGGCCGCGGCCAGATCGGCTGGGTTGCTGGTGATCGTCGCGGCATGGCCGACCTTCTCGAAGCCTTTTTGCACGCTGCGAAGGTTGCCCATCTGATAGTCGATGATCGCGATGCCGGGCATGATGGTGATGTTAACTGTTTAACCGTAGGAGGTTTGTTTCGCCGCTACGCGGCTAGGTTTGGTTATTGGATGTTGTCCGGGGGTTCCGCTGCGCTTCACCCCCGGCTATTCACCGGTCGCCGCTACGCGGCTGCTGTGCGAAATCAGCGGTTTTCCCAGAGGCTCCATACTTACCATTTTTTGATCGGTTGCGATAACAGCGATGGAGGGATGGAGGGATGGAGAGAAAAACAGGTTCACCCTTGGATCACGGGGTTCAGGAGCGTGCCGATGCCGTCGATTTTCATCTCGACGATGTCATCGACTTCGAGGGTGAAAGAGCTGTCGGGAACGATGCCGGTGCCGGTCAGCAAAAACGCGCCCTTGGGAAAGGAATTGTCGCGGCCGAGCCAGCCGATCAGGTTTTCGAAGGTGCGGGCCATCTGATCGACGCCGGTGCGTCCGTCGTAGGCGATTTTTCCGTGGCGATGGATCAGCAGGCGAATGCCGATCTCGCTGCGCGGGGGCATGCCGACCGTGAGCGTGATCCAGGGACCAAGGGCGCACGATTGGTTGTAGCACTTGGCCTGCGGCAGATAGAGCGGGTTGTCCCCCTCGATGTCGCGCGAGCTCATGTCGTTGCCGATGGTGAAGCCGACCAGGTCGAGCTTGCTCGACAGCACCAGCGTCAGTTCCGGCTCTGGCACATTCCAATTCGAGTCGGTCCGAATTCGCACCGGCTGGCCGTGGCCGACGACGCGATGCGGCGTGGCTTTGAAAAAAAGCTCCGGGCGAGGCGAGGCATAGACGCGGTCGTAGCACGAGGCGGCCGCAGTCGATTCTTCCATCCGGGCCGTCTTGCTGCGTTTATAAGTGACACCGGCCGCCCAGACTTCTTGCTCGTCGAGCGGCGGTAGCAGACTCAACTGTTCCAGCGGAATTTGCTCGTCCTCGCGCGACAAAAATTCGGCCGCTTCGTAGGGATTGTCGGCCTCCAAGATGTCGAACAGTGAGCGGTATTGCCCGGCGGAGAGATCGAACGGCAGGATGTGGTCGCCTTCGACACGGCCCACGCCGAGCTGGCCATCGGAGCGGCGGAATTTGGCTAGTTTCATGACGAATTGTTAGTGGTCAGTTGGAAGGAAGGGATTCCGAGAGTTTTCTGATCCAGTTTCCGTGCATGATACCCGCGATGTCGGAGTCGCTGTAGCCGCGATGGGCGAGAATGGTGGTGAGACGCTGGAGATCGGCGATGGAATCGAGGTCGAGGGGCGTTTGCTCGGTGCCGTAGCCGCCGTCGA